>DASTOZ010000001.1:0-2408 GCA_035762365.1 Pyrinomonadaceae bacterium
TTTGTCAGGCCTTTGTCTTGGCGGAAAATTCTGGTCCAGAGGCAGCCACGGCACAATGTGGCGATCCACAGAATGCATCGGTCATCTCCACGTCCGGAAAAGATCCGCGTCCGAAGAAAACGTGATGGGCCAGACGATTCAACAGAGGCACACGCAGCACTGCACAACCGAGTTCCAGTAATTCCGGTCGGCGAATGGTTGACGCAATGCGGCGCGCCCACAGACGCGACGCGAACCGCGATCTAAAAATATTTCCGGAGTAAGCGTTTAGGGTTTGCGGATCGCCCGTTGAGAGATACTCCGCGACTACTTTCGCCGCGAATGCGGACAACCGCATGCACGGATCGAGACCGCCGGCTGTCAGCGGCGACACTGCACCAGCCGCGTCGCCGATCAGCAGTCCGTTTGTGTTCGCGATGTTTCGCAGTACACCGCCGACGGGAATGTAACCGGCGCGCCGTTCGATCTGTTTCGCCTGTCGCAAGTCGATCAAATGCGTGACGCGATCGCGAAACGCTGCGAGCGACGAAAGTGGATCGAATCGCGCTGCATAACCACCGACGCCGAGATGTGTTTCTTCTCCGTCGTGTGCGATCCAGGCGATGTAACCCGGCGAGAGTTGCGGATCGAGAAAACAGAGGAGCCGCGGTGGACCATCAAGCACTGCGCCTTCGTAAACACTTTCGATGCCGACGATCCACTCGCGATTCAGATCGAGTTCCAGATCGCGAGCGACACGCGAACGCGCCCCGTCGCCGCCGATCAAATATCGCGTGGTGATCGATCGCGTTGAAGATCCGGATCCGTTTCCTAGTTGAACGGTTAGCTTGCCGTTGCACGTGGAAGCGCCGAGATACGTTGTATTCGACAGCCAGTGAACGCCGGCATGCAGGCACTGCTGCAAGTAACGTTCGTAGAGTTGGCCCATGCGGCCGACGCGAAACTCGTCGTGTCGACTGACGAGTTCGAGCGGACGAAGAGCGGGTGAGTGGAGGGTGACGTGTCTGATCGGCGGCCCCAAACAGTCTTCAGGGATGTCGAAGTCGACGAGCGTGCGGCGCACGAAGATGCCGGTGGTGTGGATCTTCTGGTCGAGGGCGTTTTTGCGATCGACGAGGAGGACGGTGATGCCTTGCCGGGAGAGCAAGCGCGCACATTGGAGACCGGCGAGTCCGGCGCCGATGATGGTCACGTCGTAATTGTGCATAAGCAATCGAAAGTTCTTTGTTTTGCAAAGTCGGGAGGCAAAAAAAGAGACGCTTGTGCGCGGATCGCGCCGTCGGCCCTTAACTGTTTCGCATTTGCTTGATCAGCGATTCCATGTGGCTGATATAGTTCTCGAGCGCACTGCGCCCCGCGGCGGTCAACTTGTATTCCGTCTTCGGCAGGCGGCCTTCGAAGAACTTGCTGCAGGAGATGTATCCCGCCTCTTCGAGCTTGCGTGCGTGTACACTGAGATTGCCGTCAGTCGTGTTCATCAGGTTCTTCAGATCGCTGAAGGTCAGCGACTCGTTCGCGGCGAGCGCGCTGATGATACCCAGTCGCAAACGCTCATGGATCAAGCGATCGAGGTTTGGCGCGGCGCTCTTTTCTCTCGCTGGAGACGATTGCGCGTTGGGGACTTCAGCGACTGTCTTTTGGGAAACAGTCTTTTTTGCGGTTGATTGTTTAGCCACCGTATTTCCTCACAATAATGGCACCAAAGATCAGGTGCAGGCCGCCAAAGCCGGCAGCCATAAACCAATTCCGAAACTCAGGGAGAAACAAAGCAATGGCGCCGAGTGCCATCAGGCAGATGCCCATGATGGGTACGACGCGGACTGAGTACATGCCGCCGGTGATCACGCCCGTTCCGTACAGCAGCAACCACACGCCGGGAATCGCGTTGGTCATTCCTGCCTGGACCAGCATGATCGTCAGCAAGCCACCGGCGATCATGGGAGGTGTCAGACTGAAGACTGCTTTTCGACCGGGACCGGAGCCGAGTGGCATCTCGATCGCGCGTGCTTTTCGGTCCATCGACCAGCCTGCGATCAAGAGCGAGATCAGCCCTTCGGCGATCCAGACAGCGAGCCAGGCATTGAAAGTTGTTTGCAGGGCGGAGATTGCAGTCGCGAGCAGCGCGGTGATGCCGATGGCGATTTCGCCCCAACCGGAGATGCCGGTGAAGGCAGTGGCGCGCTCCATCGTTTCGCGGATGTAGCGCAGGTTGTCCATGGCCCGGTCGTGGAGGGCCGGTGGTTCTGGTTGGGACTGGGAGACTAGCGGGACGGGCTTCATCGTACAGGAAGTTTACGCCCGCGCCCGGATGCCGTCAAGTACTTTGTAGGGTAAAGGTCGGGAAAGTTTGTGTTAATCGGGGTTCCCGCTAGCGCGAAGTCCATGGTAGGAAAGAATTCTAAAAAACT
>DASTOZ010000002.1:0-2110 GCA_035762365.1 Pyrinomonadaceae bacterium
GATCGATCTCGCCTTTTGAATTGCTTCTTCAATCGTGCCGACCATGTAAAACGCCTGTTCCGGCAGATCATCGTGTTTGCCGTCGACGAGCTCGCGGAAGCCGCGCACCGTGTCTTCGAGTTTGACGTACTTCCCTTCAAGACCCGTGAACTGCGCCGCCACGAAGAACGGCTGCGAGAAGAACTTCTGAATCTTGCGGGCGCGCGACACGATCAACTTGTCTTCGTCAGACAGTTCGTCGAGACCGAGGATCGCGATGATGTCCTGAAGGTCCTTGTAACGCTGCAACACGCGCTTCACGTCCTGTGCCGTGTCGTAGTGCTCCCTACCGATGATGCGCGGATCGAGAATGCGCGAGGACGAAGCCAGCGGATCGACCGCGGGGTAAATTCCGAGTTCCACGATCTGACGCGACAACGCAGTGACTGCGTCGAGGTGCGCGAACGTGGTCGCCGGCGCCGGATCGGTGTAGTCGTCCGCGGGAACGTAAACCGCCTGAATCGACGTGACTGATCCGGTCTTCGTCGACGTGATGCGTTCCTGCATTTCGCCCATCTCCGTCGCGAGGTTCGGTTGATAACCCACGGCGGAAGGCATGTGTCCGAGCAACGCCGACACTTCCGAACCCGCTTGCGTGAAGCGGAAGATGTTGTCGATGAAGAGCAGCACGTCGAGTCCCTGGTCGCGGAAGTACTCGGCGACCGTGAGTCCCGAAAGCGCAACGCGCAGACGCGCGCCCGGCGGTTCCGTCATCTGACCGTAAATCAGCGCCACTTTCGACTGGCCGATCGTATTCATGTCGACCTTCGTCAGATCGAACGCGCCGGTGTCGTGGAAGTTCTTGTTGAACTTCTCGCCAAACTGAATAACCTGCGACTCGACCATTTCGCGCAGCAGGTCGTTTCCTTCGCGCGTTCGCTCGCCGACGCCCGCGAACACCGAGAAACCCGAGCGGGCCTTCGCGATGTTGTTTATCAACTCCATCACGATAACCGTCTTGCCAACGCCCGCGCCGCCGAACAGACCGATCTTTCCGCCGCGCAGGAACGGCTGAATCAGGTCGATGACCTTGATGCCGGTCTCGAACATCTGGAGTTCGGTTGACTGCTCTTCGAAAGTCGGGGCGTGACGGTGAATGGGATAACGCTTCTCGTGTTTTACGGGACCGAGTGTGTCGACTGGTTCGCCAATCACGTTGAGCACGCGGCCGAGCGTACCCTCGCCGACGGGCATCGTGATCGGACCGCCGGTGTCGATGGCCATCATGCCCCGCACCATGCCGTCTGTAGGCAGCATCGAGACGGTGCGAACGCGTCCTTCGCCGAGGTGCTGCTGCACTTCCGCGATGACGTCGATTGGAGTTGGCACATCGAAACCTTCGGAGGTAACTCGGAGCGCCTGGTAAATCGGGGGCAGGTAACCTCCCTGAAACTCGACGTCGAGCACCGGACCGATAATCTGCACGACCTTGCCGACTTTGCCGTCGGCACTCACGTTTCCATTAGGCGTAGACATACTGTCGCTGAACTCCTCTTCGACCTATAAAGGCGAACAAAATGGGCAGGTTTAAAAGCGGAACAAGATACCACAGCAATTAAATCCCGCCAAATCTAAGTAAAAACTAATTCCGAAACCTAGCTTGTACTATCTTCGTAGTACAAGCTACGGAAATGGACGCAATGTTCTCACTCAGCCCTTCGCATCCGATGCCGCTTTACGCGCAGTTGACGCGCGCGATTCAGTTCGCGATCGCCACGGGGCGGCTGCGAATCGGGGAACAACTCCCAACCGTCAGACAGTTGGCGGTCGAACTGCGCATCAACGCCAACACGGTGGCGAAGGTTTACGCCGAGTTGGAGCGTTCGGGAGTACTCGAAACACGAAGAGGCGTGGGAACGTTCGTCAGCGCCCGCCATTTCGCCGCAAGTCACCGCGAAGAGCATGAAAACCACTTGACCCAATTGGTCGACGGCTTCCTCGAAGAAGCCGCTGCAATGGGCTTTTCGCTCGACGACGTGCTGGATCAACTTCAAAGCCGGCGCAAGAAGGAGACTGTTAAAAATGTCCACCCGAAGCCTGATGGAAACAAGGCGTAACTTACCCTCGCTCG
>DASTOZ010000003.1:0-21580 GCA_035762365.1 Pyrinomonadaceae bacterium
CGGATTCATCTTGCTGCCGGCGCGACATCGGTTTACATCATGCGCAACCCGCCGTTGGAGATTAAACCCGGCGATACATTCGACGAGATTCGAAAGATCAACTTCGTCGAGCCGCAGCGTTCGACGATCTTCACGGTCCACGTCATGGGTGGTTGCCAGATGCACAAGGACGAGAAGCGTCGCTGCGTCAACAACGACTTCACTCTCAAAGGGAAGAAGAACCTCTGGGTCGTGGATGGATCGATCTTTCCGACCGCGCTCGGCGCGAATCCGCAGGTGACGATCTATTCACTTGCGCTCTGGGGCGCGCGCGAGATATGCGAACAGCACCAGGCGCCATTCGCGCTCAATCATCAGAACGGAGGTGCGTTGCCGTGGCCGGGATACTGACTTCTGCACTGCATGCTTCGGCCAACCCGAAGAAGCGCAGCGAAATGACAGTCACGCAGTTTGAGAATCTGAGCAAGAAGACTGCGCTGATCTTGTTTGCGGTTGGGGAGACCGTGTTGGGTGAGGGGTTTCTGCTCAAAGCGCCGCGCTTCATCGAGACCGTGGATGATTTTCTGAACTATCAGCGACCCGCGCAACGCGATCAGTTTCTGCTGGCGTTGCTGATCGCGGAGACGACTTTCGGCCTGACGATCGGCGGAAGTTTCAAGAGCTTCTCACATTTAACGCTGGCGGAGCGGCGGAAGATATTGGAAAAACTTCGTTCGAGTAGTCAGCAGTTGCGGCGAAACATTTATGCCGCGTTCGTCAACGTTTCGGCGTCGACGTACTACGCAAGCGATCTGACGTGGCCCGACATCGGCTACGCCGGCGTGAGTGTGGACCATCCGCAGATTCTCCAGCAGCTACCCCCGATTCCCTGGCGACCGGACGATCCGCGACCAATCGAACCTTGAAGGAGATTCACATGGCAGACGTTAAACTCCAGCTCGACCTCGTGGACGTATACGGAAAGCCGCTCGGCGAAAAAGTAGACATACTGCTTCGCCACCAGGTGCTCAACGAAGTCCTGAAGGCGAGCAAGCCGGCCAACAAGCAGGTATTGATTCCTGGATTACGCGGCGCGCCGCAGGGCCGGTACAAAGTTGACATCGATCCGCCTTCGTACCAGTTTGTCGCTCAATTCGTGAACATGAATTCGAGCGGCACGACTTCGTTCACGTTTCAGTTTCCCATCGATCCCGGGAAAGTGAAGAGGGTCAACTTTCAAACGTTCGCCAATCTCGGCGGCGACGTGCAGACGTTGCTCGAGAGCAGCGATAAGGTCCTTGCATTTGAAGGAAAGAAGGGCAGGGAACTTTACGATGCGCTCGACGATATTCGTAAAGCAGGCATGATGAACATCGTCGCGAAAACGCAGAACACGGCGTTGACGAATGGAAGAACCGTCTTCTCTTACATTCAAAAACTGAACGAGGTCAGGGGCGATCGTTTCTTTTGTGTTGTCCCAAGAGAGTTGCGCGAAGAGACAAAGAACAGCATGGCGGACGGTTTGTTCGACGACGCACCTTCGGTGCTGCACCATCCTCCAGTCGGTTTTAGTCATGCCGGAAGCTTCAAGACGCCTGACAAATACGGAAACCTCCAACTGACGTTTTTCATGAAAGGTGAAGACTGCGTCGCCGACATCGATATAGACGACGCTTCGGGTCTCGAGCATGTCTTCCAGGTAGTCCGCAACAAGCTGTCAGGAAAGCCCACGCACCCATACAGCATTCACGAGATACTGGTGGCCCATCAGAAGATCGATCCGCGTTATACGTTCGTGGTGTAGATCTGCAAGGGCGTCACTCATATGTCGCGAGTATTTATAAGCTACAGACGGGTTGAGCCCGATCAGACGGTCGCTCGGCTCCTGTTCCATCACCTCTCCGATCTGGACCATGACGTCTTCTTTGACAGCGCCGGCATACCAATCGGCAGTTACTGGGACAAAGAGATTGCCGAAAATGTGCGCCGCTCCGAGTGCTTTATCCCACTGGTGTCGTCGAGTTATCTGTTCAGTCCCTACATCATCGAAAAGGAATTGAAAGTAGCGGCGAAGTTACTAAGTGAGCAGAAGATCGAGAGAATACTTCAGGTAAACCTCGCGTTCGATGGTGAGCCACCCGACGCTGTGCGCGAGGTCGTTTCGCAAATTCAGCATTTCAAATGGCGCAGTCCGGCTGATACGCCGCGACTCTGCCGGGAAATCGCCGCACAGTTGCCCAGTGCTGAATTGCTGGTGAAGGGAATGAGGCCTTTCCTCACGGCCGATCAAAAACTGTTCTCTCAGCTCGGCCGGGAAGAGAATATCGCGGCTTTCTTGACGCAACTCCGTGGACCGGCCCCCGTCGTAGTCCTTCACGGCGTTTCGGGCGCAGGCAAAACCTCTTTCCTCAAGGCCGGTGTTGCGCCCAGGCTTGATGACACTCGTTGGACCATCGTTGAACTTACCGGGAACGCCGCTGCGAGTCTCGACGCAGTCGTTGCAGAAGACTGTCAGTTGCTCGTTCTGGATCAGTTTGAGCAGTCGCTTATACGCTTCGCTGCCAACGACGACGAGCGCCTGTCGTTCGAGGCGTCCGTTAATAATTGGATCGACAAAGTGCCAGGGCGAAAGGTGATCTTTTGTCTGCGTGACGAATACCGCACTCCATTCGACACGATGTTGCCTCAGCTCTCGCCGCTCCGCGTGTATTTTCCGCTAATTCCCCTGAGACCTGACGCAGCGTCTCGCGTTCTCGGATTGTTGTTGGACAGCGTTGGTGTGAAATACGACGCCGACTTCCTGCCACGGTTATGCGCTGAGTATTTGGCCGAGAACGTGCCGAAGACGGTGCTGCCGGCCCTCCTTCAGTTACTTGCCCAGTACTGCCAAAACCGTCGCACAAAGCTGGACAAAGTAACCTGGGACCGTTTGCTGTCGTCGAACTCTTCATTGTTTGAAGATCATCTTCGCGAGTCGGTCCTTGAACGCTTGCCGCGAAACGTCTCACGGATCGATGCCGTCGAGAGTCTGGCAGCTCTTACCGAGGCTGACGTCAAGTCGCGACGAAAATCCGTTCGCGAAATCGCAGAGGAGACTCGACTGAAGGAGCAGACCGTTAGTCGGGTATTGGAACTGGCAGCTATGCCGAACGCGCGAGTGGTTACGGTTGAGCCGGATGCGGAAGAGAACAGGCCAACATATCGACTCGTCCACGATCTGTTCGCTCCGGCTGTGTTGGCTTTGCGACGCGAAGTCACCAGGCGGCGCGACGCGCGTCGCCGCATGGCAGTTATTGCTTCGCTCGGGTTGTTGCTTCTGGTTTCGGTCGTAGCCGGTCTACTCGCGTGGCGTCAGTCGCGCATCGCTGAACGGCAGAGACATGAGGCAATCGTGCGCCAGTTGGTGGCGGAATCAAATGCGTTGCGGAGCGGTCCGCGCCGGTACTTGATGCAAAGCCTGCTACTGGCTGCGGAAGCTCATCGTCGCAAGCCGACATGGCAAAGCGACGCTGCGTTGCGCGCCGCGCTTCACCTCATGCCGTTACCGGTCGCGCAGTTGGCCCACGGTTCTAACGTTGTGGTGGCGAAGTTCAGCCCCGACGGTCAAAAAGTGCTGACTGCGGGCGCAGCAAACGACAGAGTGGAGGTTCGAGTGTGGGAGATTCATTCGACCAGCCCACCTGCTGTCTTGATCCTCGATCGAGCAGTAAAGTCTGTTGCTTTCAGCGACGACGGTAGTTTGATTGCGATCGGAGCCGGCCCAACGATTGTAGGCGCCGAAAAAGACGAACGTGTGATCGTTTGGGATCTAAAACAGAACGTTAAAGTAGTCGAGACACCGATGTCGACACCGGTGACCGAAGTTGCTTTCTTACCGGGCGCCAAACGAGTAGTAGCAGTCGGACCGAGTCTGGCGCGAGTTTTTGCAGACGGCAGCGCGCCGGAGGTCACGATCGATTTCGGTTCGACGAGTACTTCGACACACTTGAGCGCTAATGCTGCAAGGGTTGCCGTTGCGAATGGGCTCGCGGTCAAAGTCTACTCGGTGCCCGATGGCAGAATACTTCTCGAAAAGAAAATCGACGAATTTGAGGACGAAAAGATCACGGCCATGGCCTTCAGCCGTGATGGAACTGTCTTTGCCGCCGCAGCTAGTCGGAGATCGATTCTAGCCTGGGATCTCGCCACTGGGCGTTTGATTAAGGAGGTTCTGAGCTCCTCAGTGCGTCAGTCAGATGCTCTCGCGTTGAGCGACGACGGAAGATTGTTGGCCCACGCAGAGTATTCGGGGTTGATCATAGTTTGGGATCTGAAAGATCCGAAAGGTGGCGGCGCCTGGTTACAACCTGATGTACGCACGATACAAAGTGAAGCCCCGCAAATGCGTCTAGCCTTTCGCAATGATTCTGACCAGTTGATGGCTGTCACCGACGGCCTGACCGTCAGATACATAACATTGCGTTCCAACGGCGACAAGCTCGACGAACGCGGAATGACTGAGGTGTTCAGAGCAGTGCCGGAAGCGCGCATAGACAGTGTCGCGCTAAGTGCCGATGGCGCGCATGTTGTCGTCGGCGATGCGCAAGGCCGCGCCACAGTTTGGCGGTTGCAAGAGAGCTGGAGCGTTGTTCTCGGAGTAGACCGGATGAACTTTAGTCCTTCTGGGCGATTCTTGCTTGGCAGATCATACGAGGGATTTGACTTATTCGATATGTCAAACGTCAGTCGGGTCCGCAGTTTCCCCCGCGACGGTTCGGGTAGAGGACCGTTCGCGTTGTCGCCTGACGGAAACATGGTCGCGATTAGATCCGAAGAGGATGACAGCATCGATGTATACGAATCGCATACCGGAGTGAAGCGACAGCATTTGAAGGTAGAGGATTTCGTGAGGGCCCTCGCGTTTTCCGGCGACAGCCGGCGCCTGAAGTACGAACTTTCCGATGGCCAGATCGCAGAGACCGATGTAGGCGACGGTGCTCATGTTAACGTCAAAATTCCTCCATCGGAGACAGCAAGGATGAAATTGTCTCCGCTCGGTAAATATGTCGTAAGCGAGAACCGAAGCTCTGACAAAAGAAGCACCACCGTCTTCGAAGCAGACACTGGAAAAAGAATGTGGGAATTTGAGGGCGCCAGCTCGTTTCCTAACTTTACATTCAGCCGTGATGAAAGGTTTGCCGCAGCAAGGATTGATAAACAGAATCTCGCCGCCTGGGAAACGGACACCGGTCGCGAGTTATGGCGCTTCCCGGTGGAGGAAGACGTGATACAGATAGCCTTAGGCGGAGACGCGGTGATGGCAGTTTGGAGGAGAACGGAAGTGATCGTTCTGGACCTCAAGAAAAAGCTGGAAATCTGGCGGTTCAAGCTCGACCTCGGCAGGATGAGAGACAGTGATTTGAGCCCCGATGCTCAACATGTCATGGTTAGCTCAACTGACGATAAGATTCGAATCTGGAATATTGCGCGTCGCGAGTTGGTAACGATGATCGATGATATCGAGGTGGATATCGCGAGGTTTAGCCCCGACGGTAAGTACATTGTGATTGAAGGTTCAAAACCGTCATCCTACCTCGACAAGATGGCCCTCCTTCTCGTTTGGCGGCCGCAAGATTTAATCGATGAGGCGTGCGCTCGTATCACTCACAATCTTACCGAGACAGATTGGCGACAGTTCTTTGGCGGTGACGCTTATGTTGACGCACCGTGCGGATCCAAACCTAAGAGCTTGCTTCGTTCGGTTTCTTTGTAGCCGACCAACTACGCAACGGTGATCGTGCGGCGCGCCATGAGCTGATTGTTGGCAGCGTCGGCGACGAGTATTACGACTGGTCCAGGCGCGGCCGTCGTGCGGGTCAGGACTATTTGATTGTTGTTGGCGGCGGCGTCAATGCCCGTGAGTGTGCCGACAAGTACGATATTCCTCCCGTCGCTCGAGCGAAGCGTGAGCGGAGCGGCAGCCGTCAGCGTGAAGCCGCCGGCGGGACTATCGAGTGTGAAATGCGGATTGACTGTGACTCGACAGGTGACCGGCACGGTTGCTCCTCCGGCTGGGCCAACCGGAATGGTGATGGTTAACTGGGCCGCGGCTTCGGGTGGTTCATTGTTCGGTATGACCATGTTCACGACGTTTCCATCGCGAACGAAAGCACGCGTGTTGTCGGGTAATGCTCCGGTCGGTGGAGTGAAGCGTGGGCGAAGTGACGGCGTTCCTGTGACGGCAGTTGTAATCGCCGGCATCGAGAACGGCGCGGGAATCAGTAGCACGCCGGTAACACCTGGAAGAATGGTCGCGATCGGCGCGTCGGACGGGTTGTTCGTAGCTCGCAACGGTAACGTATCGACGAGTCTGATCTGCAACCGCCTCACGGCGACATCGAGATTCGTTGGCAGGTTCACGGGGCCTAACCCCGCACCAAATGCAGTGCCATTGAATTCATAGAAACGACTGATTTCGACGTTCTCGGTAACAAGGCCGCCAGGCGCGCCAACCGGCGCGATCCCTCGCATCACCAGCTCCAGGTTGTTTTCGATCGTAGCGATCGCGCCCGGTTCCACGAGCGATGCTCGATAGACGCGAGGACCATTTGGAGTGACGGCAAACAGCGCGCGTTGAAACGGAATCAGATCGATCGGTGTAGCGGCGCTCTCTGTTACGGCAATTGAGGAAATCGTTACTCCGACGTCCTCGACCCTGCGCTCGTGCTTGATGATATTAGGAAAGCCGTTCAGATGCGCATCCTCAGCGGAATCAAAACCACTGAGGCTCGAGTCAGCCGTTATGGTGTGCGTTCCCGGCCTGGTGAAAGCGACGTACGCGCCTGACGATCTCTCCAGGGTGTTGTTTATGGGAATCCATCCACGATCGCCAACGTTCGACAACCCCAGGGCGCTATCGGTCTCAAAGAAGGCGGATGGCACAAACTGGCCTGCCGCAAGACCACTGGTCGTTGCCGGGCTGACGGAAACATATTGCTCCGTATGCGTCCCGGGACCATCCTGTTGACCGAGTTCGATCATGTCCTCCGGATGTTCCAAATCCTTGGTGCCGCCGTCTGCGGTGAGCCAGTACCGCGCAACGTCGCCAACTACCTTGAGCTCTCCGTGCAGAGTGCCGATGGGACAATAACAGTCTCCGCTACGGCGTGACGCTTCCTGCTCCATGTGCGAACGGTGGGAACCGCTGTCGAGCTTAACACCGGTCGCAGCAGTTACTTCGCAAGTCTTAAAAAGGTTGTCCCAGAAGAAGTAACCCATGAAGGGAGGAAACGCTGTCCATCCCTGCGTCGAGAACAGGTATCGTGCGGAACGCGCGAGTATCTGTGAGACAGTGCCAGTCGGTCGGGCACGATAAACGATCTGGCCCCACGGGTCGTGGACGTACTGCATCCAGCCGATGTGCAGTTTGTTCAGAAGGTATTGATCTTGAAAACCCATCGGATCGTCTTCGCCGATCTTCGCGATGAAGAATTCCACAGTTTCACCCGGAGTCACCAGGGTGTCTTTTTCGACTTCTATGACGTTGTCACTGACGGCAGTAACCACGGTGTTGAAGTCGTCCCCGCGACTGCTGCGGATGTAAACGCGGTCGTTCACTGCGAGACTCAACGTTTCTTCGCCGACGGGTAGCACTCTTAAAGAGGCGGGCCTGTTCGGATCCGGGAACGTCGCCGGGAAGTATTTGTGCATGAATGGAAACATGGCGCTACACGCGGAATACGCGGAGATGCGCACCTCGCCTTCGAGCGGCGCTGCTGTTTCCAAAACTATTGTTCCGGCTGCGATCGTACGCACAGGCCGGACGAAGGTCTGACTGTCCTTCTCGAGCGCCAGCAGTGCGCCAACAGACAGACCATCAACGCGTTCACCGGCACGCAAGGTGAGTGTCAGATGGTCCGCGGCAAGTTGCGCAGTGATTGTGTTTCGAGTCCAGCCGCGGATCGCCTGAATCAGCATGGTGATGCCGAAGATCGTTCCGCCCCAGCCCGCAACCGTGAGTTGGTTCAACGCACCGCCGATCGTGAAGAACTGGAAGAAGTTCACCAGCCCCTCGACGCCGCTGCTTTCCACACGCCGCGCTTGTGCTGGTCCGTTGACCATGCCCTTCGCCGAGAGTTTCTGACGCTTGTCAGGCGTCAGCGTATAAACGTTGCCGGCTTTCGCGCCTAGTTTCACTGTCTCGGCTCGTCCGTTTTGGGCCACTTGAACGGTATCGTCGGCTTCGATCGTGACGCCGGCGACGGCGGGTATTGTGATCGAGTTAGTGTCGATGGTGGCAGGCACGTAGCGGCCGAATTCCGGCAGTGCCGCCGAGCCTCCAAATTCGCCGATCAATTCGATCAGCCAGAGCGGAAAGTAGGCGAGCAGCCATGGCCCAAGCCTCGCGCACTGTTGTGTGTGGACCAACTCGTGGTCTTCCAGCGCCTGTCGTCGATTGTTCTCTTTAGTTTCGCTTTCATGATCGTTCGGTACGCGGACGTTGCCGGATTTAACCCTACCGCTCACTCGACGCGTGGTCTCGATATATGGTACGGCAAGGATCAGACCCGAAAGAGCTGACGTCAGGGGCCGGTCCAGAAAAACGATTGGGGCGCCCTCCAACGTAAACTGCGACGAGAATCCTGGTCCTTTGTTAGTACCCGTGGGTTGGGTAGCTTGTGTCGGAACAGACAACGTCAAGGGACCGGCAAGCGAAGGAGCGGCAGCGAATACGATCTCGAGCGTTTGGTTTTCCAATCCTATTCGCACTGGAAACACGTTTGCCCCATCGACGATCGCGATTCGCCGGCGCGTAAAATCAAAAGCGTCCGGCGTCCAGCATTCAAAGCGCACCCGTGCGTTCGGGAGTTGCACGCCGTTGATGCCCGCCCGCGACGAACCAGTGTCAGGATCCTGAACTTCGAGGCGTGTAACCTTGAGACCGGTTACGCTCGGCGGAATGATCGCTTCGTCTGCCGAGCCCGTGATTGTGCTTCCGTTAACGTTTTCAACGCGGTAAAGACGCTCGCTCGGACTGATGTCAAGACGGCCGGCGCCGCCGGTGGCACTCGGAGTACCGACGATCGGACTGTTGCTGTTGACCTCGAATCCGCCATCCGTATTGGTGGTGACGAGGAACCCGTTCGCTTGCATCGCAGCAACTATGGCGGCAATCGTTTGCTGCTTAGTTGCAAGAAGCGCCACCGCTACGGCGATTGTTCCGGCGGGTGCGTTTGGAGCATTCGTAGTCGTCGACGTGGTAATCAGCGGGGTCAAGCCATCACTGATTTCAAATGTGTAGTCGATGTTGTTGCCGGCAGCATTGGTGACGACGATCGAGATCCTGTTAGCGAGGCGAAACGTAAGGGCTTCTTGCGGCGTGAAGGTGAAACTCGAGCTCATCTCTACCCTGACAAGTTCGCCAATTGAGAAGCGAGGAAGATCGGTTACGGTGGGAGTGGTGCCGACGAGCACGGATGGCAGAACACGAAATGTCCGGTCGGCGCGACGAATCCCCGCATACTCCGGACCCCTCGCCTCCAGCCGAACTGCTTCCAGGGGATTGTTACTTAATGGAAGAGTGCGGCTGAGCGTGATGGTCAAGCGAAGCCGCAAGACCACTGCTGCCTCGAGCGTTCCCGACTGAAGAACGACGATCTCTCCGGGAACGAGACCGCCAGTGACATTTACCGGGTCAACGTCGATCTGCGCCGTATCGCCAGCCAGCGCGACGCCGGTAAAAACAGTGGTACCCGCCGCCAGTGCCGTGCCCGCAAGTTCGATTAAGTGAAATGCTTTCGCCGTGGAAGGTGGGGCCGCGTTCAGTGCGAGAACCTGTGCGGTGGTCCGCGTGACTCCGCTCTCGTCAGGCGCCTGTACAGTAAATCGATCGACGTCGAACGGTGTGGCTGACGTGTCGGGTAGTGCCTGGTTCAAAACGATCGCGTCGTACGTGAGTGCAGTGACACGACGAGTGGCGATACTCGAACCTTCGATCCACACGAATCCTGTTGCCGGTGCAGTGCCGGCAGTAACCGGCGCATAGGTGATACGTGCCTCCGCTTCCGGTGCAGCCGAACGAGTGCCGATCGGCGGCAGTGGTGCGAGATTTTGCCAGGGGACTGCGGTCCGATCCCCACCGAGCGCCGACAACGGACGATCGACGGTGACGTCTCGACCCGCAACTGTTCGCACCATCGTTGCGATCGCATTCGCTGCGGCGCCGACGACGATGCCTGTACCTTCACCGGGCACGGCGCCGGTGTCGATGTGCAAGACGTTCGGGTTCGCAGTCAGGGTGGCGTTGAAATTTCCGGAAGCTGCGGCCGGACGCACGTTTAGCCGGTTGCCGAGCGTGGCAGGTATTGGAGCGTCGAGAGCGATCTGTGCTTCGAGTGCCGTGACCTTCGCAGATCCGAGAGCAGCAGAGGCCCGGTTCAGACGAATGACCGAAGAGTTGGGCCGGTAATCGTTTGACGATCCTGCGAGACTCAGCTTTTGAGTTTGTCCGGCGATCGGCGTCAGGCTTTCGGTCCCAACCACCGCTGACAATCCTTGCAGCCGGATATTGTTATTACCGAGTGTGGCGCCCGCAGTTTCGACACGGACCAACGTCTTTCCGGACTCTTCGTGTACTGACAGGATTTGTGTTACGTCTACGGTCCCGCTGTTACTGGTCAGAACTACAAAACCGTTCGCCAGTCCCAGGCTGACGCCGTTGACCCTGAGCAGCGCGCGTTGCGACATTGTGCCGCTGAACACTCCCTGCGTTGGTTCCAACTCAACTACGTCCGCGGCCTGCTCGTGAACGTCCTTTTGCAACTTGTCGAAGTGCAACCCACCAGTTGGAAACACCGGCACGAGTGAGCCGGGAATCACTGGCTCGGCTGGACCACCGTGGCGCGACCAATCGAGTAAACGCGCGTCGTTCGGCGTCGTTCGCTGGCCTCGCAAGATGAAGGGAGGTTTGTCTTGCGGCTTACAAAGCAAGACCGTTCCGTAAAGTTTCGGCTGAAAACGCGCACCCGGCGCGAAGAGACGTGCCTCCTCGAGGTCTGTAAAGTTTTCTGACGGCCCGTTCACCAGGTACTGATACGTCCACGTTCTCGTCGGCGCGCGGCCTTTGCTCTTTGCAAACCGCGCCATCCAACCATCACTGCGCAGTGCAAGAGCGCCAACGTTGTGACCTGTGAGAATTTCCAGGTCGAATATCTTCCCGCCCATAATCTTGCTAAAAATGATTCCCAACGGAGACATTTCCAGGTTCATCCAGGCACCGACCAGGCTGCCGATAGTGTTCTGCAAGCTCCACGTCAGCGAGCTAAGAATCACCCACCAGTAATCGGAGTTCCCACCGGTCGGATCCGACATTGTGACAGGGTTGTTTCGACAGACGGTGTATGGACCAGAGGCGGGCATGTCAACGGTCAACGGTCCACTGTAGCCATCGGCTCGACGCGGATCGTCCGCCTCTCCGAGCATCGGATCGGGTGCGTCGAAAGATCCGGTGAAGGGATCGAGGCGCCGAAACGGCAAGTACACGAGTCCATCACTGACAGCGCCACCGAACAGTCCGGGTACAAGTCGTTCCCGCAGCAGCGACTCACCAAATGCGTCTCTCGGGAGCTGACGGATCGCGTCACGCGTGATGAGTCGAATCGGTGTGCCCGTGAGGTCGAGTGAATAGACTGTTGCCAGCGGCTGCCCGACCTTGCCGGCTATGCAGCCGAGACATTGATAGCCGTCCCAGAGGTACGTGAGTACGATCTGTCCTTCGTTATCAGTGACGGTCCATAACCTGCCACTTGCGTCACGGTTCCAACAGGGATTGCTGGTGGGCTTCGGCAGACGCGTTCCATCCGCGTCGTAGACGATCTCGTTCTTCTGATCCGAAGTTCGGACCGAAAGCGGCCGTCCGTCTTCAGCATGTGTGATCTGCCGGAGACCGTGCGGACTGTCGATCACCGCGAGATACGGGCCGGAATACGCGTAACGCCACTCGCCGCCCGCACCACTACACGCGACGATCCGCTGCTGATCGTCGTAACTGATTCTGACTCCGTCGATCTCGGTTAGCAGGCCTTTCGAGTCCCACACAAACGACTCGATCCACGTGTGGCCCAGCGCGCGAACTGTGCGCAGCAGTCCGCCGGAGAGTTCGGTCTGAACAGACGTGACGAATCCGCCGTCGAAAACGGTTCGACTTTCGTCGGTCGCATCGACATAAACTCTTCCCTCACCGGAGATGCGCAGCAGCCGGCCTTCCTCGGTCCGCTCGTAAACGAGTTGCTCATCCGATCCGGGAACACAGAAGATGATTGTTCGGTGGCTCATAATGCTTAGGTTCAAGCGGAAACAGATCCAGAAGCGCTGGCGCTGGCGGTCGCGAAATGCAGAGACTGGAGCAAGGCGACGATCTCATTGCGAATGGCGTCGACGGTGTGTTCGAAAACCGCCTCGAGGCGCGGCGCCAGGTGGTTCACTGATTCGATTAGCGCGTCGACGTTGATCTGACCGAGTCTTTCACCGACCTCGGTGAGCGATGCGCCGATACCTTGCAAACGCGTAGCCGGATTCGCCTGCGCGAGCGCTGCCATTGTTTCGTCTAAGAAAGTCAGATCGCCGAGCAATGCTTCCGGAGTGAGTGTGCGCAACCGATCGGCGACCGCGGTCACTATTGCAAACAGTTCGTCGGCGAGAATGCGTGGATCGTACGCTGCCACAATCCCGCGAATGACGCCGTGAATCTCGGCCAGTTCGTCGGCAAGGCGCGTTGGGTTTAGCAGGTCGAGTTCCTCGCGCAGCACGTCGAGAACGACGAGGAACTTTCGCACCTGCGTGCCTGGATTGAACAGGTTGATGAGCGCTTTCAGTCGCTGCGTCAGGGCGCGAACGTCGGGCAGCAGATCCTGCATGAGTTGCGGAGCGACTTCGAGAATACGGTCGACAATAGCGTCCATCTCGACGGCGAGCGGCTCCGGATCCAAAGCCGCCAGCAGACGATCGAGGTCCGTGACGAGGCTCGTCAACGGCGATGACTCCAATGCCGTTGCGGCGTTTTCGATCGAAGCGGCGACAGAACCGCCTGAATGAGCAGCGGCTTGACGCGCGGCGGCGCGAGCGGCGTTCCACGTGTCCTGCAACTCGGCTCGCATCGCAGACGGACTGACCGTTGCGACTACGTCGAGCGAAGCCTGGAAGCTGGCGTGCCCGGCGAAGTTTGAATTCAGTGCGAACTGCGTGCGGAGTTGCGCAGGTCCCAGCAGAAACAACATCTCTTCAACTGACGCATCCAACCGGCGTTGAATGTCGAACAGCGCTGCCTGGACGCTACGGAGTTGGCGCGCGAGTCCGCCCGAAAGAGCGTCGATGTGGCGGAGGGCTTCTCCTGCTGGTCCAGCCTCGAGACCGGCCAGTATCTCGCGTAGCTTGCCTGGCAGATAACCCAGCAACCGTATTGCGTCTCCCGCATGAATGTCACTTCTATTGGGCGGCAAGGTCGGCGTTGGTGTTCGTTGTGCGGGATCGGCCACTTCAGCCTGGCTTTGCGGATCCAGTTGGCTAACAGGTGCGAGCATCGACCTGCCGGCTGCGGTACCGGTCGAGTCGACGGTTTGCAGCAGCGCATCGGAAGTGGTTTCAGCGTCGGGTACCGGAAGATGGCCCAACGCCGAGTTGTACGCGTCGATAACCGGCGCAAGCAACACGCGCGGATGAGCCCGATCGATTAAATCGAGTACTGCCTGAAACGGCCCGCTGATCTCTTGCGCGATGTGGCGTGGATCCAGCCGCTCGACGGCGTCCGCGGCCTGGTTGAGAAACTCTGACACGCCCGGAACCAAGGAGGCGGGATTGAAGTTTCTGATGACGTTAAGGGCATTCTCGACTTCGGCCGAGATCGAGTCGATGAGCTGCTGCGGAAGCAGGTTTTCAATCACTTCTTTCGCGCGCTGTAAGCCGTCTTCGATGGTTCTTGAAACGTCGTCCGGGATCCGCAACTGGGCCGCAACGTCGCGCGCGGGCTGCATCAACGCGTTGAAATCGATTCCCTGGAGAAGTTGGACCAGTTGCTCCACCTGCGGACGCAGCGGCTCGGGCAACGAGACATTCGAAAGTAAGTCTTCCGCAGTTTGCCGAAGCTGTTGCAGGGCTTCGATGATCTGTGTCTCGACCTGTTCGATGCCGAGTCCGTCGATCGCGCTCTGAAGCGAGTTGATGGCTGTTTGAAATTCTGCGAGCCCCGCGGCGAGCCGGTCGAGAATCGCTTCAGCCTCGGCGGCGAGATTGTTGACTTCCGTGATGATGGTGTTCAGTGGTCCAACGATGTTGCTTAAGGTCTCGGAAAGGACCCGGTTAACTTCCTGCATCGCCTGCTGCACCTGTCCGGCCAAATCGGCGGAGTTGATGGTGTTGGCCACACTCGTCAGCGCATTACGCGCAGCCTCGGCAGGGCCGTCAAGGTTCGCATTTTGAATTTCGAGCGCGGCATTGTGCAGGAACTGGGTCAACTGTTGTCGCAGCTCGCGAATCGGGAGGTGGGCCAGCAGCTTCCGCACCTCTTCCTTGGCACGTTCCACCGCCTGATCGATCGGTATCTCGATCAACTCCCGTGCGTTTGCTTCGACCATGTCCGGAAACATGCGTAACACCGTACGCACCTGCTGGAGATCGAAGTTTTCGATGTGACCACGCGTGTCACGCAGCATCAAACGGAATTCGTCGAGGAAGTCGATTGCGCCTTGCGTTCCGAGTTGCAGAGTATCGCTGAACTGGACCAACGGGTTGAGCAGTTGCGGAATGCGCAAACGATCGATCTGCTCGATCGCGAAGCGCAGGTCGTTCTGAAGAGTTGTGAGTGTTTGCGTCCGTGCTTCACGCAAGCGTCGGATCGAAACTTCCAGCGCCGCCGCGTCACCTGCGTCCGCCGCTGCCGATACGCCGTCCAGTGCACTTAGCAAACCTGACAGGCGGCCCGTCGGGAGCGACACCTCCTCGGATGCCGAAATCACCAACCCGACACCGTCACGTAATCCGATCAGACTTGTTTTCGGAAACGGCAACAATATTTCGGCGGCCAGCTCGGCAACTGCCCGTGGGTCTCGCAAGTTCGCGTTTTGATCGACTAATCGAAACAGCTCGCCAACGCCGGTTGCACCGCTTGCCAGCGCCCTTCCAGCTTCGCCGGATTTCGCCGTGACAACTTCCATCGCCTGACCCAGCGATGTTCCGAAAATCTCGCCGAAGTTGGCCGGACTACCGCTGACCATCGAAACGATCCGGCCTGCGATAGCTGCACCTTCTCGCACGGCCTCGGTGAACGCGGGCAGCGGCAAACCCTGCACGTCGAAATGCGGCACGAGTCCTTCAACCGCCTGGACCACCGGACGCAGCAGGGATTCCGGGTTTGGAAAAGCGTTTTGCACCGACAGCAGATCGCCACCAAAACTGCCGAGCGCGCTTGCCGCGGCGCCGTTCCCGACGATGTCTCGAATTTGCTGCGACGAAACCGAGTTCGTGATCAAGCTGCGCGCGTTGATGATCTCTGTAATGTCGAGACTTTGCAGATCTTCGAGCAGACTCATCGCGCGTACCTCAACGTCAGGTCGGAAATGTCGACAGTCATGAACATGTCAGAGCGCAACGCCGGCGCGACGTTGCGAAACACGTCGACAGGGAAGCGGAAAGCCGGTTCGTGTGAATTTGTTTCGACGATCTCTTTCAGACGCTTCGTCCCGAGAAACAGTGAACGCCCGCCGGGATCGGGATCGTGGATCGCGACGCGCGCGAGTGGTTGCTCGCGTGTGACCCAGAAGAAGCGGCCGCGATTCGCGCGCACACGCAAGCCCAACGGCCCGCTCAACGTCACGCCCGCAGGAACGTCGACCCAACGCGTGCGAATCTCGTTGTCAGGCGTGAGCGTCAGGACCGCGGGTGGTCCAACCGGTGTTCCCGCGATGCCGCCGTTCACCGAAACGAATTCGAGCGACAGTTCACATGCTTCGGGCGCTCGACCGACGATGCCCACGCGTGCAGGCGTGATGCCGTCGAGCGCTTCGGGCGGGAAAATCTTCAGCACGCCACTGGCGGTGGCGATGACACCGTTGACGGCCGCACTCTCCTCCGGCGGCTGATCCGACACGCTTTCGAGAATGCGAATGCCAGAATAAGCGATCGTCAGATCGCCGGTCACAGACGACGGCCTTTCGTCGGCGAGCGCCCCACCGAGATCGAGTTGCACCGGATCGCCAGCCAACTCTGACCGCACAACACCTTCTTTCACACGCAACAGTGCGCCGGTGATTCGTTTGAATGTAACGACTGCCTCGGCCGGTGCATCGGCGCTGACCGTAAACGTCGCTTCGAGCGGTTGGTTGTTTTGAACTTTGGCTTTGAACGCCAACTCGAGCGCGTTGCGAATATCAACCTCGTTTGATGGCGCCTCGGGATCGAATTCCGGCAACTGCCAGAGCGTGTTTCCGTCTGGTCCAACCAGCTTGATGTTGCGCGCGGCAGTTTCCGTCTGAAGGTGGATGGTGGAAAGATCCGCGGCTTGCACCTCGAATTCGCGAGGCTCGCCGCCTTTCACGAGCGACACTCGCACTCGTGCGGCCGGAACCGCATCGCCAAGACTCAACACTCGATTCGAGAATGAAGCACCCGTCAACGTGCGCGGGACCATGTTTCGCGCGCTCACTGCGGGAACTGCAAAACGCGGGGAGTCCCAACCACCGCCATCCACTGGTGGAAACGAAACCGCCAACCGCAGTTCGGCAAGTCCCTCGGAACCTGTGATCTCGTTGCCACCTGTTGGTTTCAGACCGCGCAACGTGAGCGCTTTAACGCGCTTGCCTGACGGCACGTTAACGATGAACCCTCCGTTGTTACTGAACGAGACATCGTGTTGCGTTTCCGTAACGATTGCCGGCGAGAGCAAAACGCTCGCTTGCCCGACCTCCGCGGTTGTCGCACCTGCAACACCAGACCAGCGTATGGTGTGCGCGAAACCAGGCGTCGCCACGTTGCGCTTCGTCACACTCACAACGTCGCGCTCTCGTGCCGTGTCTTTGCTGGCCTGTTCGACAATCGCCATTGCTAAACTCCGCGAACCTCGAGCGGGAAGCGCCCGAGTTCGACACCGATGCCGCCTTCGCCGTCGTCGAGCGAGACGACGAGGTGGTCCACGGCCGGTTGCGCCGGTGGTGTGTACTGAAATGCGGCCCGTCCTCCAGTGACGGCGATCGTTCGCGAGCCGGATGGTCCAGCGTTGCCGCCAGACAACGTGCCCGCGCCCGGACGTCCACCAGCATCTTCAACTCCGACGACAACCGAACCAAAAGGAAGCGACGTTACTCGCCCACCGCGTTCGATTCGCATCGTTCCCGTCGCGCCGAACTCGATTACCAGCTCGATCGTCTCGCCGCCGGCGTTCAATCGCGGCCGTGCGGGAACCAGGATGATCGGCTGGACCGATACGCGCACTTGCGCGAAGTCGATCTTGATTCCGGTCTCACCCGGCGCCTCAGGCGGCCAGAACAATCCTTCCGCGCGCAGCGTGATCGACTGCGGCGGATCAGACAACGACACGAACATCCGTTGCACCAGGAACCCGGGATCGGCATTGTCAGTGGGTCGCAATCGCGCACCACTGCGAAAACCCGGCTCGTCGAGTTCGTAGAGGACAGTGTCAAGCGCCCGCATTTGCGTCGCACGGGGTTGGTCCGCCAGCAAGCGGACGTCCAGACCGACGTCGCAACCCAGTCGCATCACGCGGCGGTGCGTAGGCGCGCCAGGAACGACTTCGGGACGCATTCCGAAGAGATGCTCGTCCAGCGGCTCGACGTGGCGGACTGAAAGAACTACCTGGGCGTCCGCGCGGCCAGGCGCAACGTCAACGCCGCCGCGAAACGGGAGCGGTAGTCGCGCGCCGAGTACATCCGCCAATCGTCTTTCAAACTCCGAAAGCAACTCTTATTGCCCTCCACCAAATCTTCCCCTGTCGACCACTATCGATCCGGGATCCACACGAGTAGACGGACCGCTTGTCGAGCTGGTGCGACGCACTTCCGTGGCGATGAGTTGAGGCACTGCAGCGAACTGTTCCCTCACAGCTTCGTTGACGGAAGTCCGCACCTGATCGCGCACGCCGACCGTCACCTCTTCGCGCGCGACTGTGCGCATCTCCGCAAGCATCTGCGCGCGCATGTCGCGCAATTGCGCGGTCGCGGTTTCAGTTGCAATCCTCAGCGCCGTATCCGACGAGAGTCTTCGCAGATCGTCAGTCAGGCTGCGCAAACGATTTGTTTGCGCTGCGTCGAAGTTGTTCAGACGATCCTCGAGTGAACGCGCCGCGTTTGCCGAACGAAGTTCTACCTCGGCGATCAAACTCGTGCGCAACTCGTTGCGAAGGTTCGCCTGGTCCTGAGGTATCGCCGCGATCGCGATGGCGTGTTGGCCGATTGTCTCGTCATGACGCGTTGCTTGCGCTGACACGAGATCGAGACGCCGGTTAGTTGCGGTCAGGTCCGTGCGGATACTCGCGAGTTGCCCCGGCAACTGTTGGCCCACTTCAGTGCGGACAGTTGCGGGAATTCCGGATCGCACGTCTGCCAGTCCGGCTGCAAGATCTGCGCGGATTGCTTGTTCGCGAGTGTTGAGTGTTTGTCCGGCCCCGGCGATTGCCGATTCGATCGCGTCCTTGCGCGCGGCTTCGATCGAAGCGGTGAGGTTGGTGTTGATGCTTTGTGTCACGCCGGGAAGGGCGTCGTTGAGACGCGAGTTAACGAGATCGCCGACACCACTCAGCCGGTTGTTCACATCGCTGCGAAGCTCGGTGCTGAAAGTTCCGAGACGATCGCTTACCTGGTCGCGCAGGACGGCGCCTAAACGATCTTCGATGCCGGAAAGGACTTCGGGTGCGACCTGCGTCGGACGCGTGCGAATCGCATCGTCGAGCTGTTGTTGAGTAACTGAACTATTCGCGACTTCGCCGATCCTGCGTTCGATCGCGGCGCCGTCGAGCAGTTCGCCGTTTGCGCTGCGCAGGCGATTGCGAAACCCTTCCAACTCGCCTACACGATTGACGACGCTGCCCAGGTCCACGACCTCGCCGTTCACCGTCAGGCGAGACGCAGCTTGCACGACTGTTCCCATTTCACGCTGCACCGAAGCGAGCGTATTGCGAATGTTGAGCAGATCGGGACGCGGATCGAGAACGTTGTCTACCGCGCGCCTCACGTTTGTCACCGCTGCTTCACGTTCGAGATCGCGCGTGGCGACGTCGGTGAGTCGCTTGCGAAAGTCTTCCACGTTGCTGCGGCTCTCGTTGATGCGATCGGCGAGCCGTTTCAGGTTCTGCTCGAGTTCGAGGAGTCGCTGTTGGGCGGCGGGATCGGCGAGTGGACCACGCTCGAAGATTTCGCGAAGCTGAGGAGCTAACCACGTGGACGTCACCTGGTCCAGGTGCTCGTGCGGCGGCACTGTCTCAGCCGCATCTTCAGCGAGCACGGCCTGGGCCACGTCAGTCACGGCGGCGACGAGCGTGTTCCAGTCCTCGGCGCGAATCAGTTCGCCGCGTTGCACATTGCTGATCGCGTTGAGCTGCTTCAGCAGCCCGCGAAGCCGTTGTAGATCCTGTGCCGTTGGCATCTCAAACCTCCCTTACAGTCGCCGCGCAACCACACTCGCGATCTTTCCACCGGACGCGGTGCCGGTGCGGTTGTACATCTTCAACTCCGCATCCGCGCTGGTGGCTGTGCCCGATGTGACGTACTGTTGCGCGACTTGCTGCAACACTTGAATGTTCGGACTGGACGCCACTTCCGGCCGGGCCGTCGCAAGTTCGGCCACGGTGGTTAGCACGCGATTGCCGGTGTTCGCCAACTGCGCAGTGAAGACGGTCGACTCCGCTTGCAGCGCCGAGTTGAGCAGCGTGACTCTGCCCAGCAGCTCGTCGCGCGTCGCTTGCGAAGCGCCGAGTTCGTCGAGCGCGCCGGTGAGTCGCTGTCGCAGAAACTCAGCTTCGAGTTCACGACGAAACTCAAGCAGGCTCTTGCCAAAGGCTTCGGAGAAACGACGCACGTTGTCCTGGACCTCCGCGATCTTTTCCGCGATCTCGGGATGATCGTGCCCACGCGGCGAGACGAGATTCGTGAGTTGCAGCATGTTGTCGGCAAGGTCTTTCACCGCGCCAGCAAGAATGTTCCAGTCAGAAGCGCGAATCACTTCGCCGGGAGCTTTCGCAGAGATTGGCGCGAGCGACTCGGCCGCGCGCGTTACCGCCTGCTGCACGGGCGCGAGGTTCGCATTGGGTATGTCTCTGATCGGCGTGTCGCGAAACATGATCTCCGGAATCGGAATCGGCACGAACGTCGGTCGGGGTTGAGGAAACACCCGGATCTTGCCGGTGTGAATCGGCAGGACTACGTTGGGATGAGTGACTCTCACGTCCCAGACGCCGGCATCGATGTCGCGGACGGCGAGTGATCCGTCGAGAAACGGACTTCGCTTGATCGTTTGTCCGGTCGCATTGTTTACGAGCGTGACCTCCGCATCGCGATTAGCGGCGGGGAATCCTTGCAGTTGCAGGTTGATTGCGCCTTTCATTTATTGCCTCCCGGATGTGACTACAACAACCATTGCAGGTCGCCGTAGGGAAAACCGACTTCCCAAAAGAGGGTGAGTTCGTGATCCGCAGTCTTTTCGATCGGTGCGAACGTCACGCGGTTATAGAGCGTTGCGGTGTCGCCGCTGCGTGAAAGCAGCGCGGCTTCGCGAATCGTTCCCAGCGCAGTGGCGGCCGGAACCGTGCCGCGCACGCGCACGCGCACGACGCGCTTCACCGGATCCGGTGGATCGATCTGAAACGCATCCGCCGAGATCGGCGCCTCGGTTGGATCAGTCAAGGCGGTAGTGCCGAACGCGTCGCTTTCCGGCGCGTCGCTCGTGCCGACAACCATGTGCGTGATCCCCGCGCCCTGGCCCGAAAAGAGCCGCGCGAGCAGATCGGCGCCGCCTCGCAGCACCGAGTTGTATTCCTGGCGAACCGCCACGGTTTCGCCCGACATCGATTTCAGTTCGATCCGCAAATGAGCGCGCATAGAACAAACCTCAACGGAAAGTAGAATCACTGTAGCCGGTGACGTCGAAGAGGCCGCCGGCGTCCGGCACGCTGTCAGCGCCGGTTGCCCCTGCCTCTTTGATCGTGAGCGGCAACACAGTTGTTAAGTAATCCACCTGGCCCTGCACTTCGGCGAACGTGCGTGCACGGACCGTGCTTCTCACGCCGGCGGCTTTCAGTCGCTTGATGCCGAGTTCGATCGCGCCCCGCAATCGCTCGCGTTCTTCCTCCGCGCTGCCCGACGCCAACGGACGACGGCGCACGCTCTGCGCCGGCACGCGAACTTCAAAACTCGCCGGTTCGGATTCGATCCAACTGGCTGCAAGACTCACGGCAGCGTCCTGATAAAAAACGGAGTGGTCCAACGTCGCTTCGTCCCAGTGGCCCTGCTCGAGTGCGAGATCGGCCAGTGCAAGCAGGAAACGATCGAGTCCGGGCATGTCGTAGTGGGCCACCGGCAGGAACCACAGCCGGTTCTCGCCGCGCACGAGTCGCAACGCGCGCGCC
>DASTOZ010000004.1:0-4770 GCA_035762365.1 Pyrinomonadaceae bacterium
CGCGAACCCGTGTTTTCATGAGCGAAGCACCGGACGCGAAATCATCGAGCAGATGAAAGGCCGTATCGACGCGGTCGTCATCGGCGCCGGAACTTCCGGAACGTTTGTCGGCGTTTCGCGCGCGGTGCGGAAGATAAACAAGAACGCTTTGTGCGTCCTCGTCGAACCGGAGGGTTCGATTTACGGCGGCAAACCTCCGGGTCCGAAGAAAGTCGAAGGCATCGGACAGCGCGACTTTATTCCGAAGATCTACGACCCTTCGCTTGCCGACGAGATCATGATGGTGTCTGACGAAGAGGTTTGCGACGCGATCAGAAAGATCGCCCGGCTCGAAGGTCTTCTCGGCGGATGGTCGACCGGTGCGGCAGCAGCCGCTTCGTACAAGATCGCGGAACGACTCGGCGCCGGCAAGAACATCGTCACAGTCTTCCCCGACGGCGCGGAACGTTATCGCAGTCAGAGAATTTTCGATGAACTTTGTATTGAGTAGGTCTTTGGTCTTTGGTCTTCGGTCTTTGGTCTTTGGTCGGATGAGGAACGGCAAAGACCTAAGGCCAAAGACCTAAGGCCAAAAACAAAGAACAAAGCACAAAGCACCAAGAACTAATCTTATGGGATTCGCAACGACAGCAATTCACATCGGATCGGAACCCGACGAAGCCACGGGCGCAGTCACAGTTCCGATCTATCAAACGTCAACCTACGCCCAGGATGCACTCGGAAAACACAAAGGTTACGAGTACGCACGAACGCAGAACCCGACGCGCTCGGCGCTCGAACGCAACGTCGCCGCTCTCGAAGGCGCACGTTTCGGATTTGCGTTCGCGTCCGGCATGGCCGCCATTGACGCTACGTTGCGTCTCGTAAAATCAGGCGAGCACGTCGTCGTGTCCGACAACACTTACGGCGGCACGGCGCGGCTCTTTAACCGTATCCTGACCAACTACGGCATCGAGTTCGATTACGTCGATACCTCCGAACCACTCAACGTCGAAGCCGCGATCAAACCAAACACGAAGATGGTGTTCATCGAAACACCGACGAATCCGGTAATGATCGTGACCGATCTGAAAGAGGTCAGCGAGATCGCGCATCGCGCCGGCGCGCGCGTCGTTTGCGACAACACGTTCATGTCGCCGTACCTTCAGCGTCCACTCGAATTCGGCGTTGACATCGTGGTCCATTCAACGACGAAATACCTGAACGGCCACTCCGACGGCGTCGGCGGCATCGTGGTCCTGAACGACGAAGAGGACGCAAACTGGATCGGTTTCGTTCAGAACAGTGCGGGAGCGATTCTCTCGCCTTTCGATTCATGGCTCGTGATGCGCGGTACGAAGACGCTGGCCCTGCGCATGGAGCAGCACGACAAGTCGGGCCGCGCCGTAGCCGCGTTTCTCGAAGAGCATCCGAAGGTGCACAAAGTTTATTACCCGGGCTCGGCGTCGCACCCGCAGCACGCATTGGCGCGTCGCCAGCAGCACGGATTCGGCGGCATGGTCGCGTTCGACGTAGGCTCGCTGGCGAACGCGCGCACGGTGCTCGAGTCTGTTAAGCTTTGCACCCTTGCCGAGAGTCTCGGCGGTGTCGAGACGCTGATTTCGCATCCCGCGACGATGACGCACGCCTCCGTTGACGAAGCAAAACGGCTTCGGATCGGGATCACCGACGGATTGGTGCGAATCTCAGTCGGCATCGAGGATACGGACGACATCATTGCCGACCTGGATCAGGCGCTCGAGAAGATTTAGTGTTTTGCACTTAGTTCCTGGTGCTTTGTACTTGTTTTTCGCGCATTTAGATTAGAGAGAGCGCCCTAACAAAGTACAAAGCACAAGACACCAGGTTCGTTTTTCAGCGGAGTGACAGCCAAACAATATCGAGGTTACAATTACGCCGTACTCAACCTTTAGCAGACTACCTGATACGCTCTCCTTATGATCGTAGAGTTATACGCCAAAACAGACGTCGGCCGGGTGCGACGCGGCAATGAGGACAACTTCCTGGTCCTCGATCTGTCTACCGAACAAACATGGACCGGCACCGACGGCGCCACTCCGCCCGATAAACTCACGCGTTTCGATCTTGGCGACAGAGGGCTCGTGCTCGTCGTGTCTGACGGCATGGGCGGCGCGCTCGCAGGCGACGTTGCGAGCCGCATGGCCGTCGACTCGGTTAAGGAGATGTTGATTGGCGGCGAAGGCAACGCCTCGTGCGATCCGGAGTTGGACCTCGTCGAGTGTTTGAAGAACGCCACCATCTACGCGAACCTCGCGATTCATCATCGTAGCCAGGAAGACTCGCGTTGCGCCGGCATGGGCGCGACTTTCACCGGCGCGGCCGTCCGAGGAGACAGCCTGGACCTCGTTCAGGTCGGCGATAGTCGTGGCTACATCATTCGCAAAGACCATATTCGACTGGCAACGAAAGATCAGTCGCTAGTCCAGCAGCTCGTCGACGTGGGCCAGATCAGCGAGTCGGAAGCCGAGACTCACATGTTCCGCAACGTCATACTCCAGGCGTTGGGCGCGCAAAGCGACGTCAATCCGGTTGTAGGGAAGATTCGTTTGCGACAGGGTGATGTGGTCCTGCTTTGCAGCGATGGACTGTCAGGGAAACTTCGCTCCGAGGATATTCAGAGGATCGTCGTGAGCAGCCAGGGCAATCTGTCAAAGGCGTGTGACTTGTTGATCGAAGAAGCCAATAACCGCGGCGGTGAAGACAACATCACCGTCGTGCTGGCGCGGTTCGACGGTGACGACCTCGAGGCACCGGCGACCGATCGAATCACAATCGAACTACCACCGCTCGAAGAAGACAAAACCCTCGACGATAACTACGAAGCCGACACCGAGCCGCACTAAACTGACCGGTCGTCGCTTCAGCGTTTCTTCGCCGCCGACTTCCGTCCGGACTTTTTCGATCCGGATTTCTTTGTCCCTTTTGATCCGGACGACCTTGAAACGCGCTTGGCCGCCTTCGCCGCGGACTTGCTCGTGCTCGCGGTCTTGTTAGCAGCTTTCGACGCCTTTTTGCTCCCGCTCGCGCCCTGCTTGCGCTCCTTCTCCTCCTGCAGGCGCATTCCGAGATCCTCGATCTGCGCGTTATTCAACACCGTACGCGCCTTCTTGAAGAGTTCGTTTTCCTCTTCGTCGACGTGGTGCTCGACGTTCTCCTGCAATACCTTCGCCTTCGCCTCCCACTGCTCGTTAGCGTTTCTGGCTCGGCTTAGTTGTCGCAAGAGCGTCTTGACTTGTTTGTGCTCTTCATAGGCCTCGAGGACGATCTCGTGTGTCTCTGAAGCTCTTTCCAACGCCGGGTAGAAGATCTTTTCCTCGATGTGGGCATGTAGATCAAGCTCGGTCTTGATCTCGGCAAAGACGTCCAACTTTTTCTTCCCGCTGGCGCTTTCCAGTTGCTCGAAGAGCTCGGCGACGTTTCTGTGATCCGCTTTCAGCAAGTTAAAGGCATCCATACTTCCCCCCTTTGTTCGAACATGTTCGCGGGATGGTCAAGCAAGTTGAGGGCCGTCTTCTGCAAATCGCTTGCGCAGATTGATAACTACGTGAGTGTCCTCATCCCGGCCCGCCCGCGTGACGTTCAAACTGTATGCGGTTGGTACAAGTGAGGCTATTGAAATGGACCACTATCGCGCCCGATTTCAGCGTGTCATCTCGAGACTGCTTGAGTTTAGGCTTCGCTCTCCGGTAGGGCTTTGGGGCGGCGCCAGTCGGGTTCGCCGCCGACGCGTTTCACGTAGATGGAGGCGCCTTCGACGCTGTCGACGCAGACGCGTTCGCCGGCTTCCAATGGTGGTTCGCCAGCGGCCGGGTAGGCGGTCCAGGTCGAGCCGAAGACTTTCACCGCGCCTTCGTGAAGAGCGCCTTTGCTCGACGAAACCACCGTTCCGATCTTTCCCGGAAGCGCGTCGACGCCGCTACGCAACGATTGACCTGACTTCTCACGTGAAAAGTAGTTGATGAAGATCGTGCGAGATGCTGCGGTGAGGCCGATCGAAACGACGGCGAAGATCATGAACTGGATGAACAGGTTGTCAATGCCGACGAGACCAGCGAAAGCTGCCGCAAGCGCGCCGATGCCGAACCACAACAGAACGAACCCGGACGTGAAGATCTCCGCGACGATAAGTATCGCGGCCAACACACTCCACAGAACCCACAACCATTCAGTCATCGCTTCAACAAGAGCGGAGGCGCTGCCCCTTCCTTACTTGTTCTAACCCTTCAGCACATTCTTCATCACGAACCAGATGTTCGCCGGACGCTCGGCCAGCCTTCGCATGAAGTAAGGATACCAGTGTTTTCCGTACGGCACATAGACGCGCATGTTGAACCCGTCGCGGGCTAACTGCCGTTGCAGATCGCGCCTGATTCCGTACAGCATCTGAAACTCATACTTCTCTTTCCCAATCCCCTCGCGCGTCGCGAAGTCGATCGTCGCATCGATCATCTTCGGATCGTGCGTGGCGATGCCGTGATAGACACCGCTCGACAACAAAAGTTGCATGACCTTGATGTAGTTGGCGTCGACGTCCTTCTTGTCAGGAAACGCGACCTCCGGCGGTTCGCTGTACGCGCCCTTGCAGATGCGAATTCGGGCGGGCAGCTTCACCAGCTCCTTCGCGTCGTCGTAAGTCCGTCGCAAATACGACTGCAACACGATCCCCACGTCGTTCAGACCAAACTCAGATCGCAATCTTTTGAAGATATCGATCGTCACCTGCGTGACGTTCGAGCCCTCCATGTCGAC
>DASTOZ010000005.1:0-3003 GCA_035762365.1 Pyrinomonadaceae bacterium
GGCGGACGAGAGAAAAGTCGGCGCGCGTGGCCTGATGATGATCCTGGAAGAACTGCTGCTTGACGCCATGTACACCCTTCCTTCGCAAAAACGCGTTAAAGAATTCGTTATTACGAGCGAGATGGTCGAACGACGCCGGGCTGTCCCCGGCGAGGGCCTTACCGGTATCGACGGTGCGGCAGCCTAAGGCGCGAATGCGCGCCGGTAGCGTCCCTGTTTTTCCATCCAGCATGAAAGTAGCGCCCCTACGGGAAATGTTTTACAATTAGCCCTCTTTTCAAATGAGGCGAGACGACACTCCAAACGGCTCGTCTTTGCTGCAAAGACTCCCCAGAAAAGCTGTTTCAAACCATGGAAGAATACTCAGACAGACCCCCAGCAGACGTAGCGTGGTACCCGATGGTGCCGATTCGCGACGTCGTCATATTCCCGTTCACCAAAGTCGCTTTTAAGATTGGCCGGGCCGGATCCGTCCGGGCGCTCGAACAGGCTTTGGCGACCGATCGCACTATATTTTTAGCCACCCAGCACGACGCCACCGTTGACGAGCCAACTCCCGAGCAGATTTACGGCGTGGGAACCCTTGGACGGATTCTCCAGTCCCAGAAACAAGACAACGGTCAAATCAAAGTCGTCGTCGAGGGACGCGAACGAGCCACCACCGTGCGTGTCGAGAACGCCGATGGAGCGTTCATGGCGCTCGTACGTCGCGCGCCCATCGTGAACGAAGAAGGCACTCGTCTCGATGCGCTGATCCAGAAGGTCGGCCAACTCGTCGAGCAGCATCTTCGTCTCGCGCCTGACACGCAGACCGACGCGCTGCAAACGGCGTTGCGCAACCAGGAGCCATCGCATCTCGCGGACGCGCTCGCATCGCAACTCAGAATCTCAGTCGAAGACAAACAAGGGCTGCTCGAGATCTTCTCGACCCAGGCACGTCTGCAACGTCTCATCGAACTGCTCGAAACCGAGATCGAGAAACGTCAGCTCGATCGCACGATCCAGACGCGCGTAAAGCGACAGATGGAGAAGGCGCAAAAAGAGTACTACCTCAACGAGCAGATCAAAGCGATTCACAAAGAGCTCGGCCGTAAAGACGAGAAGGCCGAACTCGAAGAGCTCAAGAAGAAGATCGAAGAAGCCGGCATGACTGACGAGGCCAAGGAAAAGGCCATGCAGGAACTGCATCGTCTCGAAGCCATGCCGCCGATGTCTGCCGAAGGCACCGTTTCCCGTACGTACATCGACTGGCTGCTCAGCGTGCCGTGGAAACAGAAGTCGAAAGAGATCAAAGACCTCGCGAAAGCGGAAGAGGTGCTCAACGAAGATCACTTTGGTCTGGACAAGATCAAAGAGCGCATCCTCGAGTATCTCGCCGTGCGCCAGCTCGTGAAGAACCCCAAGGGATCGATCCTGTGTTTTGTCGGCCCGCCAGGCGTCGGCAAGACGAGTCTTGGTAAATCGATCGCGCGAGCCACTGGTCGCAAGTTTGTTCGGCTCTCGTTGGGCGGCGTGCGCGACGAAGCTGAGATTCGCGGACATCGTCGCACGTACATCGGCGCCCTGCCCGGTCAGATCATCCAGATGATGAAGAAGGCCGGCACAGTGAATCCGGTCGTGCTGCTCGACGAAGTCGATAAGCTCGGCGCGGACTTCCGCGGCGACCCGAGCGCGGCGCTTCTCGAAGTGCTCGATCCGGAACAGAACCACACGTTCCAGGATCACTATCTCGACGTCGAATACGATCTCTCGAAAGTGTTTTTCATCGCGACGGCGAACGTGCTGCACACGATCCCGCCGGCGTTGCAAGACCGTCTCGAGATCCTGCGGCTTTCGGGTTACACCGAACGTGAAAAACTCGAGATCGCCAAGCGACATCTCGTGCCGAAGCAAGCCGAAGGCAACGGACTGAAGCCGGAGCAATTCGACTTCACCGACGAAGGCATTCTCGAAGTGATTCGTCACTACACTCGCGAAGCGGGCGTCCGCAATCTCGAACGCGAGATCGGATCGTGCTGCCGCAAACTCGCGCGCAAGTTCGTTTCCGAACCGCCTTCCGAGGACGCGAAAGATTCGATCGACGCCGCGCGCGTGCGCGAGATGCTTGGTCCAATCAAGTTTCGCCAGCAAGGCATCGCCGCGAACAGCGAAATCGGACTCGCCACTGGATTGGCCTGGACCGAGATCGGCGGCGAGGTGCTGCAAATCGAAGCGACGCTCGTCAAGGGACGCGGCGGCGTCACGCTGACCGGAAAACTCGGCGACGTGATGCAGGAATCGGCGCAGGCAGCGCTGACGTGCATCCGCGCGCGTGCCGAACGTTTGGCGATGAGTCTCGATTTCATTCGCAAACGCGATCTGCACATTCATATTCCGGAGGGCGCGATTCCCAAGGACGGACCGTCCGCGGGCATCACGATGGCGACCGCGATGGCCTCCGCGCTCGCGCACGTTCCCGTGAAAAAGAACGTCGCGATGACTGGCGAGATCACGTTGCGGGGCAAGGTGCTGCCGATCGGCGGAGTGAAAGAGAAACTTCTCGCCGCCCATCGTTTCGGCATCGACACGATCATTTTGCCCAAGGACAACGAGAAGGATTTAGTCGAAGTGCCAGAAGAGGTGCGCGAAGTGATGACCATCAATCTCGTTGAAACGATTGATGAAGTGCTGTCGCTCGCACTCGAAGACTCGGTTCCGACAGCGGCCACCGACGAAGCTCCGCCCCTGTGGACTACCGAGCAGCCTTCGCAAGGTATTCAGACCAGCTAGATTATTTCTGAATTATTTCTGTGTTGTTCGTGACTCTCACGCGAACAACACCGATCTGTCTGCAATTCACCAAAGGAGAACTACATGGGCAAAGCAAAAGATGCTGACCTGATTTTGAAGCTTTACGACCTTCGCCGTGAGAAGACCATGCGCGACGCGCGTAACTGGTTTTTCACGTTCGACCCCAAGACCCCGCAGGATTTCATCGAGGTTCTGACCAGCGACAAGAGCGGC
>DASTOZ010000006.1:0-4643 GCA_035762365.1 Pyrinomonadaceae bacterium
AACTCGCGACAGACCGCCGGGCGCGCGTGATAAATCCCGCAGTTGCGTGTCTCGAGATTTAGAAACTGGCACGTTTGCCCAAACAGCGGATCGGCCTTCCGGCGCAATACTCTTTCGTCACCCCACATCTTGGTGAAACGCACCGTCGCTACTTCTTCGGTGACGCCGAAGTGTTTTGCGAGACGGCGGATGTCGCGCCGTGTGACTTGGACACGGTCGTAGACAGAACAACAGTAAGCGGGACACTCAACGCAGTCGTAATAAGATCTCGGCTTCGCAGCCGTGGCGGGTTCACCCATGATCGGTCTATCTCCAATCCGGCAACACGGATTCAAATCAACTACCGTCGTTTTGACTTTTGATACTCAGCGCGCAGCAGGGTCATGAACTCTTCGCGCCTATCATACAACCGTTTCGGCGCGCGTGGTTCGTGTCGTGTAAGAGCATAAGCCGTTATGAGCGGAAGCGCCACAGTAGAATCGACATAACAGACAACGGCATCAGGTAAACGATCGGGATCGACTTTCCCCCACGACACTGCTTCGCCCGGCGTTGCCCCGGATAGACCACCCGTGTCAGGCCGCGCATCAGTTACTTGCAGGAAGTAATCGTGTCCGCGTTCGTCGATGCCGAGCACTTCCTGGATCTGTGGTTCAGTTTGCAGGAGAAAGTTTTTAGGTGAGCCGCCGCCGAGAATGAAGACTGCCGATAGTCCGCCTTTTGCTTTCTTGCCCTTGCCGGTTTTTGCAGTGCCACGTTTGGCGGCGAGCACGATCGCTGCCGTCTCGTTCACGTCGAGCGACGGATCGAATGCGAGCTTGTTGCCTTGCAGAGCTTTGGCCGCGACGTTCATGCCGATCGACGAATCACCCGGTGACGACGTGTAGATCGGAACGCCGTATTCGTAAGCGACCGCGAGCAGCGACTTGTCTTTGATCTTCAACTTGCGTTCGCGCTCGTGAACGTAACGGCCGCACAGGTAGTGAAACTCCGCAGTCGACATCGGTTTTTGAAACTCCGGCGCTTCGATGATCTGGCGGAAGAATGCGTCCGTATCGAGCAGCACCGAGTAGTCGAAGAAGATGTCGTAAATCCGGACCACTTCTTCCTGCCGCAACACGACGTCGGAAGTGTGCGCGTTGCCCTGGTGCATCGCGAGACCGATGCCGAAGTGCGTGTCGTGATAAAGATTCGCGCCCGTGGAGATGATCCAATCGACGAAGCCGGCTTTGATTAACGGAATCAGCGCGGAAATGCCGAGCCCCGCGGGCGTCAGTGCGCCGGTAATGGACATGCCGATCGTCACGTCCGGCTCCAACATCTTCTTCGTGAAGAGTTGGCACGCCTCGCGCAGCCGCGCTGCGTTGTAAGCCATGAATGATTCGTCAATGAGATCGGCGACGCTGGTTTTGTTGGTGATTGGGGCAGGATCGATCCGTTTGCCGTGAAGAAATTTGCTCTTTGTTTTCGCCATTCGTTTACGTGCTTGCTCGACGTTCGTCGCCAATATTCATCTCCTGGGGTTGCTGGGGTTTGATTCGCAGACGATTGATGCGCCGCTCGTCTGCTTCCAGAACTTCGACTTCCAAACCGCGAACGGTTAGGACTTCACCGACAGCGGGAACCTTACCTGACTCGTTGATCACCAGTCCGGCAATCGTGGTGAAGTCGTCCGCTTCGATCTCCATGTCGAAGAGGCGTTCGATCTTGCCGATCTCCGTCGAGGCCAGCACTTCGTAACTGCCTTCTTTCGCTTCGACGATCTCCTCTAACTCTTCGCCCGCGATGTCTTCGTCCTCAATCTCGCCGACGATCTCTTCGAGAATGTCTTCCACCGTGACGAGCCCGCAAACGCCGCCGTACTCGTCGATGACCATTGCGAGTTGCACGTGCGCCTTCTGCATCTCTTCGAGCAGCTCGGCTACTGGTTTTGTTTCGGGAACGAAGTAGACCGAACGGATCAACGGTTGAATGCTCTGGTTTTCGCTGCCTTCAGCCCAGCATTGCAGGAGGTCGCGGACATAGATAATTCCTTCGACGTTGTCGATCTGATCGCGATAGACAGGGAGTCGCGAGTATTTCGAATCGAGAATGACGTCGCGTGCTTCGCGAATGGTGGCCGACTCAGGAACGCCGACGATGTCCGGCCGAGGCGTCATCACTTCGCTGACCCGCGTGTCGCCAAACTCGATAATCGAATGGATCAGTTCGCCTTCTTCTTCTTCGAGTATGCCTTCCGCTTCGCCGACGTCGATCAGCGCTTGCAGGTCGTGGCCGTCATCGTCCTCTTCCTCTTCCTCGCCTTCTTCAGTCACCTGGTCGCGGTTGCGGCGCGAACGATCGAACAGGCTCTGAAAAGGATCGGACAGAAACGCCATCACCGGAAAGAACGGCCGGATGATTGGCAGCAGAAAGAGCAGCGTCGCTTCCGGGTTACGGGTCGAGATGAATAGCGGGACGAGTTGACGAAAGATACCGGCGAGGATGAGACCAGCGACGAGACCGACCAGCACCATCCGGGTGTTTTGAAACAGGTTGAGCGAGATCGAAGTGATCAGGACGGCGACGACAACCAGCAATATTTGGATCGTCGCCGAGAGTGCAAAGCCGAACCGCGGGCGGTTCTCCAGCACTTGTTTCAAAAAGACTCTGCCGCGCGCTTCGGGCTTCTCTCCGTTCTCTCCGATCAGCCTGCGTAGACCGACATCGCTGAGTTGGCCGAAGGCCATGTCGACCGTGGCCAGCAGGGAGAGCACCAGGAGCAGCAGCAACGTAAGCGCTATTTCAAGTTCCATCGATAAGGGTGATAGTAAATGCTCAGCGCCGGATAGGGAAGTGGGTAGTTAGTGCTTTGTTCTTTGTACTTGGTTCTTTGGTCTCCGGTCTTTGGATTTAGGTCTTAAGTTCTTGCCTCTCTTTAACTTTTCACACAAAGACCAAAAACCTAAGACCTAAGACCGAAAAACAAAGCACAAAGCTCTAAATACCCAGCTTCTTTCTTAGCCGCAGCTCCAGACGGTTCATCTCCCCGTTGTCGGTTTCGTGGTCGTAACCGGAGAGATGAAGCAGGCCGTGAAGGATGAGCTGGGCGATTTCAGCTTCAAACGTCAAGCCGTTTTCTTTCGCCTGCACCGCGGCGGTCTCAACTGATATGGCGATATCGCCGAGATTTGTTTCTTCTTCGGAGGGAAATGAGAGGACATCGGTGGCTTTATCGATATTGCGAAACTGCCGGTTCAGACTTCGGATGCGCTGGTTCGAGACGAACGCAATCGTTGCCGTCGATCCGTGGTTCCCGATCGCGTCGAGTGCTTTGCCGGCAAACCTGGACCACGCTTCAGTATCGATCTTCGTCCCTCGCTGGCGATTGACGACTTCAACCATACGGCACGACTACATCTGGCTCCGCTTCGTCTGCTCCTCGTAAGCGCGAATGATCATCTGCACCAGCTTGTGACGCACGACGTCTTTGTCAGTGAAGTAGACGAACTCGATCCCTTCGAGCTGCGAGAGGATTCGTTCAGCTTCAATCAACCCGCTGCGTTTGCCGGTTGGAAGGTCAACCTGCGTGACGTCGCCGGTGATGACGGCCTTGGATCCGAAGCCGATGCGGGTCAGAAACATCTTCATCTGTTCGCTGGTCGTGTTCTGCGCTTCGTCGAGGATGATGAACGCGTCCGAGAGTGTACGGCCGCGCATGAACGCGAGTGGCGCGACTTCGATCACGCGCTTCTCCAGAAGTCGTGTCACGCGCTCGTAGTCGATCAGATCGAATAGCGCGTCGTAGAGTGGACGCAAATACGGATCGACTTTGTCTTGCAGGTCGCCCGGCAGAAAGCCGAGTTTCTCACCGGCTTCGACCGCTGGCCGCGCGAGCACGATGCGATTCACTTGTTTCTGCATCAGCGCCTGCACAGCCATCGCGACCGCGAGGTACGTCTTGCCCGTGCCGGCGACGCCGATGCCAAACACGACGTCCTTCTCCTGTATCGCCTGAATGTACTTGCGCTGGTTGACTGACTTCGGCGCGACCTGTTTCTTCCCGGCCGGGTTGAAGCGCGCCTTGGTGAAGTAGTCGCGCAGGCTGAAGGCGCGGTCTTCGGCGATCTGCGCGAATGCCTCGCGCAACTCTTTGTCCGTGAAATGCTTGCCTTCTTTAAAGAGGTCAGAAAAATCGAGGAGGATGCGTTCTACGGTGTCGACGTCCCCGGGATCGCCGTCGATCGAAACGTCCTGTCCGCGCGCGTCAATTCTGACGTCGAGCAGCGACTCCAAATACTTGATGTTCTGGTCGTGAACACCAAACAACGTCTCCAGGCCACGAGGCGGAAGCTCAATCTTCTTCAACTGCGGTTAACTTTCTCAACTTTCTCCTGCATGTGACGACAGATTACCATGGATCGGCGGTATTGGCGTGGTCGCCCGAATGTGTCCTTGACACTGTGGGGGCAGGTACCTATACTCCGTCACTTGCCCTCTGGGGCGTTGGGATTTTAGGAGAGATTAATGCCAAATCATAAGTCAGCCGAGAAGCGGGTGCGGCAGAGCGAGAAGCGCCGCGTTATTAACCGCAGCCATCGTACAAAGGTCCGGACGTATATCAAGAAATTGCGCAGCGCGCTCGATACGGGCTCGCCGCAGGA
>DASTOZ010000007.1:0-4886 GCA_035762365.1 Pyrinomonadaceae bacterium
GAAGTTCAGTGCGTCAGGGCAATTCCAGGGCGCTTACGAGTTTGGCTGGGACATTACTCCCGGCATCTACAGCCACGACGGGACGTACTCGATTGTCATCAAAGACAACCACTATGGCGCCGGATCTTACTGCAACGTCCAGTCGATCTGCCCGTCGGATCGAACAGCTACGCATCCCAACTACCCAGAGGAGTACTTGATCACGCAACTCAGTCCGTCGATGGCTGTCGAGTGGAAGTTCAAGAACACAAACACGCTGAGTTGTAGTCGTGATGAGTCAGGTAACGTGACGTGCGTTGACGATCATCCGAACAGCTTCGAGTGGTGCGTCAACGCGATGGCCATAGACGCGAACGGCGTTGTTTATGCCAACAACGAGGACGGCAACCTCTTTGCGATCAATCAGGGTGGGACTTTGAAGCAGAAGATCTTTCAGCAACTGGCTCTCGGCGCGGCTTACACGCCGTCGTCGATCGGCAGAGACGGCAAGATCTACTCACAAAATGCCGGTCATCTATTTGTAGTCGGAAACTAATGCCGGAGTGAGTCAAGGCGGGCGCGCTTCACCGCGCGCCTGCCTGACTCGCCTACTGAGACGCTTTCCTTCCGCTCACGCAGATCCTCGTCGTTTTCCAGTGGTCTATGAATGTACAATACGCGACAACTATGCCTGCCAATACTGCAAAACGCCCGAGTATGTTTCCAAAACCCGCTGTGTCGTTGATCATTTTTTGGGTAGCGATGTTTTGTTCGCCCGAGATCGGCATGGCCCAGTCTGATTACTCGCTGCTGTCGCCGGACCGGAGAATCGAGGTGAAGATTCACACGGCGGATCGCCTGACCTACGACGTCCTACTGAAAGGCGCGCCGGTACTTCAGAACAGTTCCCTTTCGATGACCATCAACGGCATTACGATTGGAGTGCGGCCAAAAGTGAGAGCCGCTCGACAGTCGACAGTCGATCAGGAAATCGTCTCCGCTGTGCCGCAAAAATCTGTCCGGATACGTGAACACTACAATGAATTGAGACTCGAAATGGAATCTGAGTATGCAGTCGTCTTTCGAGCTTTCAATGAAGGCGTCAGTTACCGCTTCGCATCTGCGTTACCTGTTAAGGAGGTGAAAGTCTACGCCGAAGAAGGCCGGCTGAATTTCGCGGGCGACTACAACGTTTACTATCCGAAAGAAGACGGTTTCTTCTCACACAACGAGCGGGAGTTTCTCAACATACCGCTGAAGGACATTGCCTCGACGAGCCTGGCGAGTCTTCCGGCGATCGTTGTCACCGATAACGGCACGAAGATCGCGATCGCCGAGTCGGATGTCGACGACTATCCCGGTCTCTGGTTGCGAGGCACGAACGGCAACGCGCTCGAAGCGACGTTTCCGCCGTATCCGCTCAAAGAAGCGTTACGCCAGAAAAGTGATCGCGATTTTCAGGTCACCGAAACCGCCGACTACATTGCGGTAACGACGGGTACGCGTACCTTTCCCTGGCGCATTCTCGCCATCGCCGAAACGGACGCCGATCTGATTAATAACCAGATGGTCTATCTGCTCGCCCAGCCTTCGCAGATTCGCGACACGTCATGGATCAAGCCGGGCAAAGTGGCGTGGGACTGGTACAACGCGAATAACATCTACGGTGTCGATTTCAAGTCGGGCATCAACACGCAGACTTACAAATACTTCATCGACTTTGCGTCGCGCTATGGCATCGAGTACGTGATTCTCGATGAAGGCTGGTACAAGCTCGGAAACCTGCTCGCCGTGGCGCCGGAGATCGATATCGAAGAGTTGGTTGCATATGGAAAGAAGAAAAATGTCCGTCTAATCCTATGGGTGGTTTGGAAGACGTTGGACGATCAGTTCGACGCGGCTTTCACGCAGGCTGAAAAGTGGGGCGTGAAAGGTTTCAAGATCGATTTCATGCAGCGTGACGATCAGCTCGTGATGAACTTCTATCACAAGGTTTGTCGTGAAGCCGCTCGCCGGCGGATGGTCGTGGACTTTCATGGCGCGATTCGACCGGCGACGATGACGCGCACATGGCCCAACCTCCTGAATGTCGAAGGCGTGCGAGGGTTGGAGCAGAGTAAGTGGAGCAAGTATGCGAACCCCGAGCACAACGTGACGCTGCCGTTCACGCGCATGCTGCTGGGTCCGATGGATTACACACCCGGCGCGATGGTCAACAGCGGCCGCGAGAGAAACTTCGCGCCCGTCGTCGAAAGGCCGATGAGTCTCGGCACGCGAGTTCATCAGTTGGCAATGTACGTTGTGTATGAAGCGCCGTTACAGATGCTGGCTGACTCGCCGTCGCACTATCTTCGCGAACCGGAAGTCATGAAGTTCCTCCAGCCTGTTCCGACGGTGTGGGACGAAACACGAGTGCTGGCGGCAAAGTTGGGCGATTACGTCTGCATCGCGCGTCGCCGCGGGCGAGATTGGTACATCGGAGCGATGACCGACTGGACCGGCAGAACGCTCGACATCGATCTCTCCTTCCTCCCCTCCGGCGGTTATCAAATGGAAGCATACGAAGACGGCCCGAACGCAGAGCGCATGGGCCACGACTACCGAGCCACAACCAGCGAAATCACCCGAACCACCAAACTAAAGCTCACCCTCGCCTCCGGCGGTGGCTGGGCCGCGCATATCTATCCGCAAACCGCGGCTCGACGGTGACGCCCCGGCGATACTCGGTAAGAGGTAGTGAGTGTCAGTTTGGTTCAAAAGCGAAGTACGCCGAAGGCGTTGGCTAATTACAGCCCAAGGTTGCTTCAACCCTGGGTAAGATGTGGAACTTAAATTAAACGCTGAAAGCGTTCGCTGGGATGAACCTTTCAGGGTTGCAGGAAATTCTGTTCTGTTTCCCCGGGGTTGGCGCTGTGCTCCAACCGCTGGGCTGGAATTAACCAACACCTTCGGCGTACCTCATGTGGTTGCAAACTGACCCACTACTTCGGTAAGAAACGGGCTTTACCTTTACGCGAAACCGAGTAATAATTCGCCCCTCATCTCGTTTTCGTAGGTGGCTAATACGACGAGCGCTCAATTCCGAGTCCACTCGCTAAACTGAAGTTCTTGTTCCGAATCTAGTTTCAGCTGCGCTGCTCTAATCGCTTTCGCTCCCCGGTCGGACCTGCGACCATTCGCATGGATCTATCCGCGGGTTTCAACTGACTGATACTTGGCCCCACTTCGGTCAAAGGAGTAGACCAATGAAGAACCGACCCGGTTTCCTTTGCACAGTGTTCCTGCTGTGCACCTCAATGCTGATTGCGCAACAACCGCAACAGCCGCAACAGCCAGGCCCAGGTGGCCCAGCGACTCCGCCCGCGAGCACCCAAACGAGCTCACCGCCGGCCGGCGCACAAAGACCAGCGCAACCTGAGCCGCCGAAAGACAAGCCCTTCGCCGACGTCGTCAAAGATGCGCAGGTTATCAAAGGGCTCTTTACGCTCTATCGCACCGACGAAAAAGTCTTTCTCGAAATCCTGCCTGAGCAGCTCGACAAGATTTATCTCGTCTCGTTAACCGTCGATTCCGGCATCGGCGAGCGCGGCTTCTATGCCGCCGCAATGGCCGGGGAGGCGCCCATGCTTTTTCACAAGCAGGGCAAAAACGTGCAGCTCATGGTCAAGAACACTCGCTTCCATGCTGAAAACGGTCCGATGCAGCGCGCGGTCGCGAGATCGTTCAGCGACTCGATCCTGGGTATCACCAAGATCGAGAGTCTGCCGCATCCGGAACGCAAAAGTATTCTGATCGACCTCGGCGCTCTCGTGCTTACGGACCTGCCGATGCTTAGTTACGATCTCGAAGCGACGTTCAGGATCCCTTATCGCTTCGATCCAAAGAACAGTGTTTTCGGCACAGTCAAAGGCTTCCCGGAAAACGTAGAAGTCGAAACGGTGGCGCACTACGCAACGGAACGGCCGCCACTGCCGCCGCTGCTCGCGCCCGGTCAACCACCGCCGCCGCTGCCTCCGCCGCCGTCTAACCTTCCCGACATACGCAGCATGCTCTTCCACCTGCGTTACAGCATCAGCGAGCGACCGCAAACAGGTTTCCGCCCACGACTCGCAGACGCGCGCGTCGGTCACTTCGTCAACTCGATCGAAGACTACGGCGACGACAACCGCGCCACCACCACGAAGCGCTTCGTAAATCGTTGGCACCTGGAAAAGAAGGATCCGTCGGCTGCGTTGTCGCCTCCAAAGCAACCGATAGTTTACTGGCTCGAGAACACGATCCCGGTGAAGTATCGCGACGCGATCCGCGACGGCATTCTGATGTGGAACAAAGCGTTCGAGCGTGTCGGATTTCAAAACGCGATCGAGGTGAAACAACAGCCCGACGATGCGGATTGGGATCCCGGCGACGTTCGTTACAGCACGATTCGCTGGTTTGCCGGTTATCCCGATCCAGGCTTCGCACAGGGACCATCACGCACCGATCCGGTGACGGGGCAGATCTACGACGCCGACATTCGTTTCTCGGAAGCGATGACTCGCTTCTTCCGACGCGAAGTGCACGAACAGATTTATCCGCTGGCGATGCCGTGGCAGTATGAGGCCCCGCGAGCTTTCGTCGCACCATGGAGCGTGGTCAACTTCTCTCGTTTTCAATGCGACTTCGCTGGCGGCGCGGTGCGTGATGCCGAGTTTGCCTTCGATCTTTTGGTGGGCCGTGGCATGGATCCGAATGGCGCCGACGCCGACAAGTTCATCAAAGACTTCCTGCGTGAAATCGCCGCCCACGAAGTCGGCCACACGCTGGGACTGCGTCACAACTTCCGCGCCAGCACGATCCATACTTTCGAGCAGGCCCAGGACGCGGGCGTCACTGCACGCGACGGACTCACCGGCTCCGTGATGGAT
>DASTOZ010000008.1:0-3373 GCA_035762365.1 Pyrinomonadaceae bacterium
GGATACTTCCGTTGCGCATAACGCGCCGCGACCGCGACGTTGTTGAAGAGACAGAACCCCATCGCTCGCTCGGCAGTCGCATGATGTCCGGGCGGACGCACGGGCACGAACGCGTTGCTCACCTCGCCGCTCATGATCAGATCGACAGCCTGACACGGCGCGCCCGCTGCGTGCTTTGCCGCGTCTAACGAACGCATGGAGACAACAGTGTCGGCGTCGAGATAGCCGGTGCCTTCGCTGACAACGCGTTCGATCAGTTTGTAGAGCTGCGGTGAGTGGGCCGCCTGAATGTCACCGCGTGCGGCTTCGGTTGCTCGCACTTCGCGCAACCTGGACCAGAGTTCTTCGTCGTCTCGCAACGCTTCCATAACGACACTGTAACGAGAAGGTGTTTCGGGATGCCCCGGCCCGGTGTCGTGCTCTTTGAAGATCGGATGATGAATGATGGCCGTCGTCATTGGTGTTGATCCGTACATTGATCGGTTTACGTTGTTCCCAAACGTACGATAACAAAACGACTAAGCGGTGTTCCAGTTGTGAACCCGCCAATTTGCTCGCGTTTGACGTGCGGAATGATGTTTGCCAAAAACTCCGTGAAGAAAGCAGCGTGCTAGGGAGGTTCGGCAATGAAGAGACTCCTCGTCTTTATACTGGTTTGGAGTTTATTGGTGCTGACCGGAACGCTCGTGTCGGCAGATGGAAAAACACGATCGAATAAATCCGCATATCAACAATCGATTGGCATAACAACGGAGGCAACTGATGGCATACGATGAAGAAGAAGCAAGACGAAGCCGTGTAGTGGTGGAAACACCGAACGAACGACGCGAGGTGGTCCATTCGCAGTCCGTACGCGACAACAGCGGCATCTCGGCGGGGATGGTGGGCGTGCTCGTGGTTGTGGCTATCGCGCTAATCACGATGCTGGTGCTTTTCTGGTTGAGCAGTCAGCCAACGACTGACGAAACCGCGGCGCTGCCCGCACAGCAGCAACCGACCGTGATTCAGCAACCTGCGCCGGCGCAACAGCCTCCGGTCATCATTCAGCAACCGGCCGCGCCAGTCACCCAACCGGCGCCGATCATCGTCACGCCACCGGCTGGAGGTTCGACAAGCTCCGGCACGACTGAAAGCGTGAACATGGATTCGACGATCCAGGCCGCAATCGACAAACGGTTGACGGACGATCCGGCATTCTCGACACTCGGCATCACGGCGAGCGTACTGAACGGCAAAGTGATGCTCATCGGCACAGTCAAAACCGAGGCTGTGAAAGCTGACATCGAGAGAATGGTGAAGCAGATCAAAGGCGTGAAGGAAGTCGACAATCAGATTATTGTCAGTGGCTGATGTTTGAAGGCCAGCAACAGGATGACGCCGCGGTTCCAGCGGAAGTTGGGACGCGGCGTTGTTCTTTTTACGTGATGTGGATTTCCCGCGTTGTGAATGAGGTTTCAAGCGTGATGCTTGTTTCCTCACAATTCAGGATCAGGCGGCGGCCGTCTTCAGATTCAAATACATCCACGGACTGAATCGGCGAAGATGATATCGATTCCCAGCGCCCAAGGTTTTCATCGAGGTTGAGTTCGCCGAGTGCGACAGCTTCCGGCAACAGGCCCATCTCGGCGTCAAGATAGATATTCCAAACAAAGCCGATATCGAGCAGCAAGTAAGCCGTCTCGTCCCATACGAGATAGCGGAGCACACTGGCGCCGATGACGTGGGCGATCACGTGGTCCTGGTGTGTGTTTGTTTCCGCCGGCGTCCACATCTATTTCAAACTTCAAAGTCCATCAGGCTTCTCGATTTCAACGCCGCGACAGCCGCAGAAACGATCGAACCCAGTCCGCCGATCACGACTGACAACGGTGCGCCAATCGCCGCCGCCAGCAATCCCGCCTCGAGTTCGCCGAGTTGTGGTCCACCCATGAAGAACATCATGTTGATCGACGTCATCCGTCCGCGAAGTTGATTCGGCGTGACCAACTGGCGGATCGTTTGGCGCAACACCGTGCTTACCGTGTCTGCGGCGCCGGTAACCGCCAGCATCAACAACGAAAACCAGAACACAGTCGAGACGCCGAACGCCGCCGTCGCCAAACCAAAGATCGCCACCGACACCACCACTAACCGGCCCTGCTTACGAAAGTTCCCAATCCGCGCCATCACCAGCGCTGTGATCACCGATCCGATCGCGGGCGCCGCGGCCAGCAAACCGTAGCCACGCGCGTCGACGTGCAACCGTTCCTTCGCAAAGATCGGCAGCAACAACGTCGCCGAGGCGAAGAACGTCGCCGCAAAATCGAGGGTCATCGTCTGCACGATGATCGGCGTGTTCCAAACAAATCTTAACCCTTCTTTTAAAGCGCGGAAACTCAACGCGCTGCCACTGCCGGCGTCGCGCTCAGGATCGCCGCTCGCCTTCATCAAGAGCAACGCAACGATCACCGCGACAAACGACAACGCATTCAGACCATAAATCAACGCCGGCCCGGATTCAGCCAGGATGAACCCGCCAAGCGCCGGTCCAACAATCGTCGCAACGTTGAAAACGAGTATCCCAAGACTCACCGCATTCGGAAACACCTCTGCGGGAACCAGCACCGGCATCAACGACTGCCGCGCCGGAGTATCAAACGCACTCGCCGCCGAGGCGACCGCGCTGAGCACGTAGATAGGCCAAACGCTCTTCAGCCCCGCGATTGTGAATACCGCCAGCAGTGCGGCGCTCGCGAGCATCACCAACTGCGTCACAACCAACAGCTTCTTTCTATCCAGCGCATCCGCAACTACGCCTCCCGCAAGCGAACACACAATGATCGGCACGGCCCGAAAGGCGCCGATCAGACCCAACGCGAGTGGTGATCTCGTGAGCAGGTAAACGTGCCAGTTGATCGCGACAAACTGCATCTGCGATCCGGTGACAGACACAATGAGGCCCAGCCAGAGTAGCCGGAAATCGCGATAACGAAGAGCAGCAAACGAGGGCTGCGCGGAGGGACTCACGTGTCGCCGTAAGACTCGTTCAGCTTGCGGAAGTGATAGGCCATCGCTGCGTGACGCAGCAACTCGGCCATCCGATCGTGGTGCGTGCGCACAGCTTCGAGAAAGAACCGCCAGAACTCGCGTCGTTCCGCGTCAAGCACGCCGAGCTTAAACGCGATGCGCAAAAACGCCTTGGCCGCTTTGATCCCGTGATACTGGTGCGCCTCGGGAATGTCCTGCGGCACGCGCTGCAACGAATCAAGCGCGCGACGATAGTACTCGCTCGGTTTGTAGATGGTGCGCATGATGCGTTGATAACCGGCGACTAGCGTCTCGACGTCCATCTTGGGAATGAAGTTAACTGTGGCGATCGTATTGTTGCCTGTTG
>DASTOZ010000009.1:0-2998 GCA_035762365.1 Pyrinomonadaceae bacterium
TGCGCGCGGCAAATGGTGAAGTGCTGCTGTTCGTAATCATGAACCAGCGCGGCAGCGTCAGCAGGTTTCGAGAGAACCAGGACTATCTCGTGATGCTGGTCCAGAACACCCGTGGCGGTCCGAAACCCTTCGAATACACACCGCTGATGTTGACGATGAAACTCTCGCAAACGGAGAGCACAGTCGCCGGCAGCGAGGAGTTCGAACCACCTTCGAAGTCAAACCAAAACTGACGCAGGGATTACACAGATCGGGAAGTTTTTACAGACCACCGCGTAATAATTGCGCCCCGGCGATCCGAAGATAGCCGGGGCGCTTTGTCGTCCAACTGCGTTGCGGCGTGCGGCACCGCAAACACAGCGGACGATTCTCTGCTCTCCTTACCAAACTCGGCGGCGCTGAAGAGAGCGGCCGCTTTCTACTTAAAGGCGTAATCGCGCCTGATTCCGCAGAAATCATTGCGCGCCCTGTGGGTAACGCTCTTCCTATGTACGTTACTTTCAGTAACAACCAGACCACCGTCACCATTGAAGACCCGCAGGAAACCAAGGCATTTGCGCGCGATCCGCGGCTGGCATGGTCGTTGCACCATGGACCACGGGAAGTTTTGCCGAAATCCGCCTTGTTCCCGCACCGGAGGAGTGATGAGCACCCGAACCAAGCGAAAGAAAAAACCAACGGCCCAACGCGGCTTCTCGATGATGCAACTCATCGTCACGCTCGCCGTGGTCAGCATAGTTTCCGGACTGGCCGTTCTCGGGATCGCGTCCGCCAGACAACGCATCCGCTTGACTAACTCCTCCCGCCTGCTCGCCAGTTACGCCGAGAAAGCGCGCGTCGACTCCGTGCGACGGCACGCGACGGATGCCGATCAGATGGCTGGACTCGAAGTGCTCGATTCAAACACTTACCGCGTGAAAATGGACTTCGACGGCGATGGAACTGTGGACACGAAAGACGTCACGCTCGACGACGGTGTGGTGTTCGCGACCGATCCGATCGCTCTGGCCTTTGATTGGCGCGGCCGACTCGTCCAAACGGATACGACCGATATCAAAGTCAGTATCGTTGTGCAGTGGGGCGACGATGAAGACGATCAACGCTTCGTAGACATAACGCGCTCCGGCGACGTCACGCTCGACAGCGACGTTTATCTCGACGACGTAGCCAACGTGAGCGCAAACGCGAACCTGAGCCCCATTGATAGCGGCTCAACGATCAACGCGAATAACAACCCGAACCCATCGCCGACGGCAACACCGTCCGCGTCGCCAGACGCATCACCGTCCGCGTCACCGGACGCATCGCCATCGGCGTCGCCATCGGCGTCACCGGACGCATCGCCGTCAGCATCACCATCTGCGTCGCCCGACGCATCGCCGTCAGCGTCACCATCTGCGTCGCCATCTGCATCGCCATCCGCATCACCGTCCGCCTCGCCGTCAGCGAGCCCCGGCGCAACACCGTGCACGATTACTGTGTCAACGAGTCCGAGTCCGTTGTCGTTCTCGAAGCACGGCAACGGCACAGTCGCCTTTACGGTGAATCCAAGCGGGACAGTGGAGTTCGACAGCGCCGGCGCTCCGAGTAATTTGAGCGTGACGAGGATATCGGGCAACACCTTCGCAGTCGCGTCGTTGAACAATGCGCGAGGCAACTTCACGCTCGCTTTCAACACGCCTTGCGGTTCGCAAAACGTCAGTGTCACGGTGACCAACTAAACGGAGAAATGTATGCGCTTGTCTCTTACCGTTCGCGGAAAGAAACGTAACGAAAAGGGCTTCACGCTGCTCGAGACATCTGCCGCGCTCCTCGTGATGATGATCGGCGGCCTGGGAATTTGCGCCGTGTTCGCGTTCGCCATCAAGAACAACACTGGTTCGCGCGATCGCGCGCTGGCGCTCGCGGTCGCGCAGCAGCAGATGGAGCGTTATCGCCAGATGAAGTTCATCGATCCGGGGTTGACGGCGCATGCTGCAACGACTGAAACAGTCACCGCCCCTCCCGATAACCGGACTTACACCGTTCGAACAACCATCACCGACACAACGACGTCGCTCAAAACGATCAAGATCGAAGTAACGCCGCTGTTGAGCAGCGATCCATGGGCACTCGGCACTGTGGAACTCAGCGTGCAGCGTTCTACGTTCGCATTAGGTGCTTACGCCGGATCGTAAAGAGAGATGCGAGGGACAATGAATAAGCAAACTTCGCAACGCGGTTTTTCGCTGATCGAACTGCTGATCGCGATGACGGTGACCATCGTCATCGCCGGCATCGCAAGCACTCTCGTGGCCCAATCGTTTCGCATGCGTTCTCGGGAGGACGCTCGCTCCGACGCAATCGCCGACGCTCAACGCGCGCTGAACATCGTTTCGCGCGAGATCGCGAACTCTGGTTTTGGAATAGTCGATAACGGACTCGTCATCGGCGACACCGGCCCGAATTCGATCAGATTTCGCGCAAACCTGAATGCCTATACGCGTGATGAGTCTGGCAACGCCGTCCCGGGGGCCGGGGTGGTCGGCATCGTCGATGAAGCGGCGGAGATTATCGATGCTGATGAGGACATCAAATACTCGATGTACATCGATGACGCGGCGAACCGGCATTACCTCGTCCGTTACGACGTGAGTCTTGGCGGGCGTAAAGGCACGACGGTGCTGGCAAACAGGCTCGACACTTTTGGGATTGAGTACTTCGACGCTAACGGAAACGTGCTTGACTTGGCGACCAATCCGGACGACGCGAGAATTGTCTGGAAAGTAAGGCTGACCGTGGGCGTGGTTCTACCGGCCGAAGGGGTACCTGGTAGTCCGGGTTATCAGGGCGAGACCTCTATGAATCTCAAATCGGACGTCGTGCTGAGAAACACGGCCCAGATCACTTACTAACTCGACCGAGGTCTATCAGAAATGACGCGTCAGACAACAACCACTTCGGATCGTCACGGTGAAAAAGGTGCAGCCCTGGTTATCGCAATCCTGATCGCCACGCT
>DASTOZ010000010.1:0-5452 GCA_035762365.1 Pyrinomonadaceae bacterium
ATTACCTGATGTTGACCAATTTGCGAATATGGTCAGCCAACTGCGCGTTGTCGTCGCCGACAGAGGTGGAGAATAAGACTTGTTGCAGCTACGCGGCTACTCTTTTTCATGGCGAAACAGTTAAATATTTTCTGCGTGCAAACTGATCAGGGATTATCTGAGGCGTGTTCAGGAAACTCCTCATTGCGCACACTCAACAGAGCGCTTTAGCCTACCCGCGCGAATTGGTTCCACAGTCGCATGTCCGCTTTGAGCGTGTTCCCGAACGCCATTCTTTCGCACCCTCATATCATTCGGGCAAGGCTGTGACCCACAGAGGATCGATCCGTGCGGTGTCTGTTTGGGAACGCGATCAGACAATCTTTTCTATCGCATGGCCAAAACATACGAACACTGGTCCCAGGCGCGGACAGTGGTTGATTGAGATCTAAGAGACGCGCAGTGGTCTAAGGAGTAAAGTCCTCGCGCGTAGAAGGGGGGCGCTGGCCAGGGCGAGGTCGGTCGTCCCCCCTACCTACACATGTAAAACTGCACCGCCGACAGATTCAGTGTTGCCCGGACCTCAAGCCGGGACGAGCTTCGTAACGAATTCAGTGGGAGGAGTTCCAACGAAATGACCAGCTCACCATCAGAGGGAACATTCAGGGCTTTGGTAATCGACGACGAACATTATGTGCGCGAGTTTGTTTGCGACGTCTTGCGTGGAGACGGTTGGAGCGTATCGCAGTCGCCCTCAGCGAAAGACGCGTTTGAGTGGCTGCCTGAAACGCCGTGGTCGGTTGTTTTCTGTGACGTGACGCTCGGAGGCGTCGATGGTTACAACCTGCTCCACTCGTTCAAAGAAAAATTGCCCGACAGCAGAGTCGTGCTGATGTCGGGTCATGGAAACATCAACGGCCCACTCGACGCGACGGCATTTGGCGCCTACGACTATTTCCTCCAACGTTTCGGCACCGAAGAGTTGCAGTTGCTGTCGGAAGCGCTGCGAGATCAACTAACTGGTCGGACAAAGAGATCCTCACCCGCGCGACGCACGGCTGCGTGCCACTCAGACATTGAGCTGGTGGGACGCAGCCAGGCGTTGATCGCCGTGATGAAAGAGCTGCGACGTGTGTCGACCACAAATGTTCCGGTGCTGATCACGGGCGAGTCCGGCACGGGCAAGGAACTGGTTGCGTCGGCGATTCACAATCGCAGCGCGCGCGCCGATCGTCCGTTCATCGCGATCAACTGTGGCGCGATCCCGACCGATCTGATCGAGGCGGAGTTGTTTGGCTGTGTAAGAGGATCGTTTGCGGGCGCCGATCGCGATCGGCATGGTCTGTGGGAAGAAGCCGACGGCGGCACACTATTTCTCGACGAGGTCACCCAGACGAGTTTGTCGTTTCAGGCGACGCTGTTGCGCGCAATGCAAATGGGCGAGATCAGACGCGTCGGTTCGAACCACACGACGCTCGTCAACGTTCGCGTGATCGCGGCGAGCAATCGCGACCTCGAGCGGGAAGTCGCAGCGGGAAGATTTCGGAGCGATCTGTTTCAGCGTTTGAACGCCGAGTCGATCGCGTTGCCGCCGCTGCGTGAACGGCCGGAAGATATTCCACCGTTGGCGCAGAGCTTCGCGGATCGTCTTTACTCGCTGAACGCGCCGGTGAAGTTCAGTGCGGAAGCATTGGCGGTGCTCGAGCGTTACAACTGGCCCGGCAATATTCGCGAACTCGAAACAGCCGTAGTGCAGGCAGTGGCGATGTGCGACGGGACGGTTCGCGTCAAGGATCTGCCTGAACGTGTGCGTCACCATTCAGGTGCGGACATTAGCAGAACTAACGGATCGTCCGATCAGTTCGATCATGAGGAGCTGGCGCCCTTGTCGCGAATCGAGGGCCGGTACGTGACAAAAGTGCTCGAACACACGCGAGGAAACAAGCAAGCCGCCGCTCGAATTCTCGGTGTGGACCGCAAAACGCTCGACCGCATGATCAAACGACATAACATCGAGACCGACTCGTTACGCGCCCGCGCAAGGCCGACGGCTGCCGCCTCCAATTTGATGACTCATCGTTAACTCAAACGGATTTCTTGATCGATCCGTCTAATCTGTGTTACGGTCAGCGACCACCGCAGAATGAAACGAATCCTGCTCGTCGTTGCTGTCGTTGCACTCTACGTCTTGCACCAGGACATTTGGTTCTGGCGCTCCTCATATCTTGTTTTCGGTTTCATCCCCATCGGTCTGTTCTATCACGCGTTGTTTTCCGCGGCCGCAGCGTTGCTGATGTGGCTGCTCGTGACGTTTGCCTGGCCGTCGCATCTCGAACGTGAGTTCGAAGAAGCAGAGCGTGAGGAGGACCGCGCCGCTTGATTCCCGCAATCGTCGTCTTTCTTTATCTCGCTGCGGTCCTGTACATCGGCATCTTTGCTTTCCGGCGCGCGAAGGGAAAAGAGGAAGCTGAAGACTACTTCCTCGCCAGCCGTTCTCTTGGACCGTTCGTATTTCTGTTTTCCCTGTTCGGCACAAACATGACGGCCTTCGCGATCCTTGGATCGTCGGGCCACGCGTTCAATAACGGCATCGTTACGTTTGGCTTGATGGCCTCGTCGTCGGGACTCGTGATTCCGTTGACGATCTTTCTGATCGGCACGCGTGTTTGGGCGCTCGGAAAGAGGTACGGGTTCATGACGCCGGTGCAGATGTTTCGCGACCGCTGGGAGTGCAGTCACATCGGAACCGCGATCTTCGTGGTGCAGGCGGCGATGCTTGTGCCGTACATCATCATCGGCATCATGGGCGGCGGCACGACGCTCTACACGATCAGCGGCGGCACGGTTCCGTTCTGGTTTGGCGGCGCAATCGTCGCGATGGTCGTGATGAGCTACGTGTTCTTCGGCGGCATGCGCGGCACTGCCTGGGTGAATACGTTTCAGACCGTGTTGTTTTTGTGCTTCGGCGCGATCGCGTTGATCGTGATCGGCTACGGCATGGGCGGTTTTCGCACTGCTGCGCAGGCAATGCAGACGTCACCGCTGGCGCCGCTGCTGACACGCGAACGTATTTCGCCGTACTACTTTTTCAGCTACACGTTCATCCCGCTGTCCGCGATTGCGTTTCCGCACATCCTGATCTTCTGTCTCACCGCGCGCAAGATCACGCAGTTCAAAAAGACAGTGATCTTCTATCCGATTTGTATTCTCGCGATCTGGTTGCCGTGCGTGTTCCTTGGTGTGATGGCGAACCGCGTGACAGACATTCCGCAGATTCGCGAGAAGCAGGAAGCGCGACGAGTGCTCGCGACGCAGGGGCGGGCGATGGAGCCCGAGCAGCGTGACGAGTTGCGCGAGAAGTCAGCGGGCGACGACGTGATCATGTTGCTGCTGCAACGCTACGCGCCGCTCTGGCTCGCGGGTTTGCTTGGCGCGGGGATCATGGCGGCGGTGATGGCGAGCGACTCACAAATTTTGGCTCTATCGACTATGTTCACGGAGGACGTCTTCGCCTTCTACGGCGGCAAGACGCGCTTCGGGGAATCAGTGCAGGTGCAGACCGGTCGCATCTTTATCATCCTGATCACACTCTTCGCTTACGCCGTTGCGTTGCAGGCGCCGGAGACGATCTTCGAACTGGCAATTCAGTACGCGTTTTCAGGTTTCGCGGCATTGTCGCCGCTTTTAATCGCCGCGTTGTTCTGGAGAGGCAGCACGAAGTGGGGCGCGTTGGCCGTTACGCTTTGGACGGCGGCGGCAGTGATTGCAGTCGCGGCGTTTCAAGCGCTTGTTCCGGCGCCTGCGCCTGGTCCATCGACGGTCTTCTGGACGTTGGGTGGAACGGAAGTGTTGTCGCGAACGCCCGGTGGGACGGCGGTTTTCGGATTCATGCCAGTGGTGCCGATGGTGATCGTGTCGGCGCTATTGATGTGGTTGGTTTCGCTGGCTACGAAGAAACCCGCGGACTCGACGATTGCTAAGTACTTTGAAGGAGGTCGCCCAGCATGAAAAGACTGTTGCTCATAATTGTGGCTGTTGCTTGCATCTGCGCAGGTGTTGACGCGCAAACGGCAAAGCGGCGCGCAGTGAAGACAGGTCCTCCCAATGGCATCTTCACGCCCGCGATCGTCGTTGGCGATCTCGTGTTCACGTCCGGACAGATCGGGCTCGATCCGAAAACGGGGCAACTGGCCGAGGGGTTTGAAGCGCAGTTCGAGCAGGTCTTTCGCAACCTCGCCGGAGTGTTGGAAGCCGCCGGGAGCAGCACCGAGCACATGGTCAAAGCGACGGTGTTTCTCGCCGACATGAACGACTACAACAAAATGAACGAGCTCTATCGCGCGAAGTTCAAAGGCGATCCGCCCGCGCGCACGACCGTGCAGGTCGCTGCGTTGCCGCGCTCAGCGCGTATCGAGATCGAAGCGGTTGCGGTTGTGAAATAAGGTTTCTGATTAGATTTGATCTGCTTTGGTTTAGATCCGTGTTACCCGAAGCAGTACAAACGCCCGTCCTGAGATCCGATAACAATCCGTCCATTCGCAATTGCCGGTGAGGCCGAGAGTGGCGCGCCGGCATTGAACTCCCACAGCTTGGCGCCGTTCGTCAGCCCCAAAACATAGAAACGCCCGTCATTGGAACCAACAAAAATACGCCCACTTGCGATCGCCGGCGACGACTCGACGCGCGCGCGAGTCGTAAACGTCCACGCCGCTTTGCCGTTCAACGTCAATCCATGGACCAGCTTGTCGCGGCCGCCAATCACGACGCGTGAAGCCGTCACTGCCGCCGACGAGTAGAAGGGAAACTTGCGTTGCGGATGTTCGTAACGCCACGAGACTGCTTTCTGTCCGAGGCTGACGCCTAGCACTTCATTGTCAAACGTTCCGTAGTAGGCCATGCCTCCGCGAAGCGCGGGAGAGGCGCCGGTGTACGCTCCCGATGAGACTTGGAAAACTTCCTTGCCGTCCGAAATGCGAATCGCGCGAAACATCTCATCGCAGCCGGCAATGAACGCCATGCCGCTCGCGATTCCCGGTGTCGAATGGACTGGCCCATTGGTCTTGAACTTCCAAATCACAGATCCATCGCGAGTGGAGACGCAGTAGAGATGCTCGTCATACGAGCCGATCAGAATCCGATCGCCGTAAACCACGGGCGATGATTTGATCTCGCTTCCCAGTCTGACGGACCAAAACCGCTTACCGTCGCGTGCGTTCACCGCATGAAGCATTCCACCGAGATCGCCCACGAACACTGCGCCGTTGCTGTACGCGGGCGACGATTCGCCAATCGGATTTCCAGTGGCGTATTTCCAGTAGACCGAACCGTTATCGAGACTCAATGCGACGAGCTCGCCTTTTTGCGAGCCGACGAAGACGGTTCCGCCGACGATCGCCGCCGACGATTCGATCGATTCACCAGCTTCGTACGTCCAGAGTTGTTTCAGTGTGGCGGGGATTTGCGATTGAGAGAC
>DASTOZ010000011.1:0-4114 GCA_035762365.1 Pyrinomonadaceae bacterium
CTAGCTGGGGTGTCAACCTGCTCGGCATGGAGACTGCCGCAGTAATGCCGATGACGGGCATGCGCATCGCGTTCACGCGCGGAGCTGTGCGGCAGTTTGGCGGCGCGTTTGTTTACTATCACGCGCCGAATTTTGGCGACACGGCAACGACGTTCACGCGCGCGCAAAACTTCGCCGGTCCCGATCACTTCTACCACTCGCGTTATGGCGCGACGATGGGACCATCGATGTCGTGGTATCGGAAGAATTATTTCCTCTATTACATGTCTGGTGCCTCGGCGGTCTACCTCGAGCAGGGATTCGACCAGTTTTTCAAACCCGGACCGGGCGATCATCCATTTCAACTCAATCCGCTGGGACGGATCACCGATGAGTTTATACGCTTCGCCGAGAAGCATCCGGACCGCGGGACGCCGGACACGCCGATCGCGTTTCTGCTCGACCCCGCGCACGGGTTCGAGATGACGGACTATCCGCAGTGGCCGTTTGAAGTGTCGCAGATCGATCGCGGCGATCGAGCGCTGCGCGAGTTGTTTGGGGCGGCGTACTATCCGGCGCTGGTCGTTGAGGGTGAACCGGCGATGGCCGATCGGCAGGCGTTTGCGTCGGGTGCGTTTGGCGACATTTTCGATGTGCTGACGGCGACCGAGGGGGCAGGGGTGAAGTCGCCGTTGAGCGCGTACCGCGCCGTTGTCGTTGGAGGAAGAATTGAGTGGTCGCCGGAGTGGCTACAGAAACTCACGGAGTATGTGCGCAATGGCGGAACGGTCGTTATCAATGCGGCGCAGACCAAAGGCTTGCCCGCGCAGTTACTAGGCGTGCGATTGACGAATGCTTTAGTCGAAGCTGATAACGCGCGATGTGTCTCGCCGGGCGAAGAGCCGCAGGACCTGAGTGGACAGATGTTTCGCTACGAGAAGGTCGAACTCAAGGGAGCGACGACGTTGATTGCCGCACCGAACGGCGATCCGCTGGTGACGGTTAACAAAGTCGGGAAGGGAAGCGTGGTCTTCGCCTCCCTGGCCGATCTGCTTGGACTTGATGAACGAATGACGCCGTTTGCGGCACACATGCTGGCGCACTTGTTTGCCGATGCGAGTCCCGTAAAGATTTCAGCCGATGACCACGTGGAATACCTGATCAACCGGACTGCGAACGGCTGGGTTGTGACGTTGATCAATAACGAGGGCGTGTTCAAGCCGCAGCAGGGCTTGGCCCAGGTCGATCGCACCGCGCACGTCACCGTAACGCTCGGCTTACGTAACGGTCGTCTTCAGAGCGCGAAGAACTGGATCAACGATTACAACCTGCCTACCGATCCCCTCACCGTCCTGGTTGCTCCCGGTGGCGTGGCTGTTATCGAGATGCGAGTTAGACCATGAATCGGCTTTGTGTCAGACCGTTTTGACTCAAAAGTCTGAAATCCCACCTACGGAAGCAGGTGGATTGTTAACTTCCAGCCTACGGTCTGGTTTGTCAGACCGTCAGCGTCGTCCCATCAAACTTCGTCAAACTGAAACCATTGAATACTTCGTTGTAGCAAGCTCGCTGGTCTCGCAGGATGCCGATCGCGATCTGCTCGCCGAGCTTGAGCGACTCCGTTGCATCTGAACGCCAGTGTACGCCGGCAGTGTTTCTTCCCAGCGCCACGTTCGCGGCGATCTTGTTGAGCTCACCGCCAACAGTTAAGTCGCCCGCGTCGGAACCTGGATACGGAACGAGGTTCAGGCCGTCGTCGGTCGGTTGCAACGGAGCGAGTCCGATATCGACCAAACGTGTGGTCTCCTTGAACCATGCTTTGAGAATCGTCACGCACGCGCCGGCGACGGTCGCGTGTCCTGCACCATACGCGGGATGCGTCGGCGATCCTTCCGGAAACGCCATCGGCAACAACGCATTGCCCGCAGGCATGAAGCCTTTCAGCCGGTTGTTGTCGTTGAATGAATTCAGGATCTCTGGATGTACGGGATAGTTCGCGCCATTGAAAAGCGTTCGATGCACTCGTTCAGCCTGGACTTCAGGACGCAGGCGGCGATGCACGAACCACTTTTGAAACCAGACCGCTTTCAAAGCGCGCGTCGAGACTTCGCAGAGTAGCGTGGCGATGTGTGGTCCGCCAAAAGTGCCAAAACCCATCTGCGTAGGATTGCCGTTGTACGGATTACCGTCGTCAAACGGTGCGCCCGCGCCGGCCAGAACCAGAAAGGCCTGGAAGTAACCCTGGAACAGAACGTCGATGTGCACCCACTGTCCGATGTCACGGCCGTTGCGAATGTAACGTGGGATTGGATCGAACACGTCAGGCGGTTGATTGAACCCGCGTTGGACCGCCAGCCAGGTGGCGAAGTCGGTCATGTAGTCGATGCCGGGCGCCGTGGTCGTAATCTTTTGCTCGACCTTGTTCGCACCGAAGTTGCAGTCCTGGTAGAAGAACTGTGAGATGTATGGTCCGAGCAGATCGCCGGGCGTCAGGCCGCGAAAGAGAGTGGACGTTGTGACTGCGCCGCCGCTCTTTGGTCCTTTGAAATCGCCGCCGTACAAAGTGAGATCGGCGGCGGCGGCGTTGGCGATTGGGTTACCCGAGTACTGCGAGTAAGGAACGTCCCGCAGCAGCGCCATCCAGTAGTTCTCCGAAATCTCCGCGGCTTGTTCGCGGCTCGCGAAGGGCGGCGCTGATGGTTGGACCAACGCGTGCGCATCGGGGCCTTGCATGTCGAACGCGAGACCCGATTGAGGATTGGTTAACAGGCGATCGCCGCCAAGTGGAATCGCGTCGAAGTCGGCAGGGCGGCCGCTGTCGATCGCTCGCACGAGTGCGGCGTAAGCGCTCGCGACGACGGTACCGTCGTCGTTGTGCGGCAGTCCTTTGGAATAGCTACCGAGTTTGTTGGGATAGATCTCTTCGTCGTTGTTATCCGGATGCTGGAGGTTTTGCGGAGTCGATTGGAGACCAGCGGTCGCCGCATCACGGCGCAGTTTGGCGCACTGATTGGCGCGTTGATTCGATCCGGTTGCGGCCTGAACCTGGGAGCTTTCGCGTTGGAGTAATGGCTCGACGCCGATTACACCGGCGGCGAGAGAGGCTGCACCGACACTGCCGAGGAATGCACGTCTATTTGCTTGCACGGGGAACCCGCCTTTCTGATTGGAAGTCTGGACCTAAAGGACTAAAGAGCGAATCGGGAGACTTTTCCGCACGTTGAAGTGGGCGAGTTTTTATCACAGGTGAGGTGTGTTAAGGAAGGGAAAATTGGGAACACGGATTCGTTAATTATCAAGGATCCGTGTTCCCATGTTGGTTAGGGTTTCTTGCCTTTACCCTTGCTCTGGCCCTGTCCGCCTTTCGGGTTAGCCTGGCCTTGTCCGCCTTGAGGTTTCTCAGCCTTTGGTTGAGTTGCTCTTGGTTGGGTAACGCGTTCGGCCTTTGGTTGTTGCTGCTGCTGCGGTTGTCTTACGGGCCGCTCAGCCTGCGCAGCTTGCCGTTTTTCCTGCCCGCGGTTTACGCGCTGTGGCTGTTGTTGCACGGTTTGCTGTCGCGGCGCAGCCTGTGGCCGTTCTGGCGCAGCTTGTTTTTTCTCCTGGCCGCGGTTTACACGCGGCGCCTCGACAGGAGCCGACGCGGATGGCGCGGATGGTTCAGAAGCTCTCTGCACGGATCTTCCGTTCCCGCGTTCATCCTTCACCTTGAACTTCTGCCCCTTGCCTCGATCAGACACCGTCTCAACGCGCATCGATCGTCGCAAGTCAGGCCGGAAGCGCGGCGCGACCGGATCGACGCTCGTAACCACCACGGTATCGTCCAGCTTCTTCGCAATCCCCGGCGGAATGTCTTTCTTTCCACGACCCCACGCCGAATTCACCACCGCATTTCGCAGCGGCGTGTACAGCAAAGGATCCAGAACCGGATTCACGCTTGCGAGCTGATTGCGATCAGCCCTCCGTGCTCGACGCCAATCGAACCCGCGCGTGAACTCGTCCACCGGCACCACCATCACCGCACCCGGCACGTCGAGATTCGCCACGCGCTGATACAGATTGTCGTTCGTCAAGTAATACGGTTGCCAACCAGTGTTGTAGTAACGAGGCACGTAGACGTCGTTTGGTCCAAGCGCCA
>DASTOZ010000012.1:0-8092 GCA_035762365.1 Pyrinomonadaceae bacterium
GTTACCTGTCAGGCTTCTTTGTTTCGGACAATTCGTGGCAGTTAGTGAAACTCTATGGCGGGATCGCGGTCGGGCTGCTGGTCGCGGCACTGATCCTCGCGTTCCTGACACCGACGATCAAACGATTGATGGGCCACGTCGCTTAGGCCACAGATTTGATCGCCTGGTCTACGGCAGCGACGACGCGATCGACGTCCGTCTCCGAAGTCTGCCAGTTGCACACACTGACGCGCATTGCACGGCGTCCGCGCCACGTTGTGCCGCCGAAAAACGCTTCACCCGTTTTTAGTATCGCTGTGATCACGGCGTCAGTGTGACGATCGTGATCCACGTCAGTCGCCGATGGCCGCGGATCGGGGAAACGCAGCAATCCCTGGTTAATCGTCGGTTCCCACAAGACTTCAGCACCCGGCAGCTCGCCAATCCGCATCACGATCGCGTGCGCATGCTCGCAGCAACGATCAACCAGCTCACCCACACCCCGACGCCCAAGCTGTCGTAGTGCGGCATAAACAGCAAAGCTGCGCGACCGCCGCGACCACTCGGGATTCCAATCCATCTCATCCCGGGCCGTGCTCGCATGCGTGAGATACGACGCGCGCACCGACATCGAAGCTCGATGAGCCTCAGAGTCGCCGACGAACGCGAACCCGCAGTCAAACGGAACGTTGAGCCACTTGTGCCCGTCAGTGGCCCATGAGTCACATCCTTCAAGACCTTTAACAAAACGCTTCCGCTGCTCACTCGCCGTCGCCCACAGCCCGATCGCTCCGTCGACGTGTACCCACGCGCCATACTCCCGCGCAATCGGCACGATCGCTTCGAAGTCGTCATATGCGCCGAGATTGATGTCGCCCGCTTGCAGCAACACGATTGACGGCGCATCGGGCGCCTTAGCGAGTTCGGCGGCGAGCGCGCGAGGAACGAGTTTGCCTTCTGCATCAACCGGCAGATCCACGACGTTCGCATGGCCCAGGCCTAACAATCGCACCGCGCGTTCAAACGAAGCGTGATGAGCGTGGCTCGTCAAAAGACGAATCACTGGCGCGCCGGACAGTCCGCGAGCTTCGACGTCCCAGTCGCGTTTCGCCAACAGCGAATGACGCGCGGCGGCGAGACACGTGAGATGGGCCATCTGGCATCCGGTGACAAGGGCGAAACTCGTATGCGGCGGAAGTCCGAAGATGTCTTTCAACCAGGCGCCGACGGCTTCCTCGACCATCGCGCTCGCCGGGCTCGTCGCGTAGAGCGCCCCGTTTTGTTGCCACGCCGACGTGAGCCAATCGGCGGCCAACGCCGCGGGAAGAACACCGCCGATCACCCAACCAAAAAATCGTCCTCCTGCCGAGCCGATCAAACCGCCGTCGACATTGCGCACCAATTCTTCGATCGCTTCATCAGCCGGTATGCCTTCCAACGGTAGCGGCTTCGCAACGCGGGCGCGCAACGTTTCAACGTCACTCGTCGCGGCGACGGAAGTTTCATCCAAATGTTCGAGGTGTGAAATCGCGTGCGTGTAAGCGCGATCGAGAGCGTTACGAAAAACGGGATCGAGTTTTTTCATGATGTTTTAGTGTAGTGATATATGTACGAGAGCACTATCCGAATGTTGCGACCAAATCAAACTGCATCACGAGTTATAGAACAAGTCAGGAAGGGGGCAACGCCCCCGCTCCAGTCCAGGCGGGGGCGCGCTAGGCTTGCCCCCTTCCTGACTTGTCCTGGTCTAGCAGGTATACTCCGAGGCACCGTGCTGACAAAAGCCATCGTTCGTGAACCCTGCCGGAACTTTTCCGACGGCGAGACGAGTGTCGATCTCGGCAAGCCCGACTACGATCTCGCGCTGCGACAACATGAGGCGTATTGCCGCGCACTCGAATCGTGCGGACTCTCGCTAATTCATTTGTCTGCGGACGAACGATATCCCGACTCGACGTTTGTCGAAGACACGGCAATCGTTACCGAACGGGGCGCGGTGATCACACGTCCCGGCGCCCCGAGTCGCCTCGGTGAAACCGATGCGATCAGACACGAGTTGTCCAACCACTATCGTGAAAAACTCCACGAGATTTCAGCGCCCGGAACAGTCGACGGCGGCGACGTTTGCGAAGCCGGCAACCACTTCTTCGTTGGCATTTCGCGTCGAACGAACGAACCGGGCGCCGCTCAACTGGCTCGAATTCTAGAATCGTTTGGTTATAGCTCCAGTTTGATCGATATTCGCGGTCTGAGTAATATCCTTCATCTGAAGAGCGGCATGGCTTACGCTGGCGACAATCGCCTCGTCGCGATCGAGGCGTTCAGCGGGCTAAAAGAGTTTTCCACATACGAGCGGGTTCACGTAAACTCTACTCAAGAGTACGCGGCTAATTGTTTATTTATTAACGATCGGGTGCTGGTACCGGCCGGTTTTCCAGGAGTGCAGCGGCAGTTAGAAGACCTGGGTTACCCAACGATCGCCCTCGAAATGTCGGAGTTTCAGAAGATGGACGGCGGTTTAAGCTGTTTGTCACTGCGTTTCTGAAGCAGGATGGGCCAATTGACGGAGGAGAATATGTCGGAAGAGAACTTTGATAAGACAGCAGCGGTGAATCTCTTAAATCACATTATGGAAGCCGAACTGGCGGGCGTAGTTCGTTACACGCACTATGCGCTGATGGTTTTCGGACATAACCGGATTCCCATTGTTAGCTGGTTGCGCAATGAAGCGACCACGTGTCTCACGCATGCAAACGAAGCCGGCGAACTCGTCACGCACTTCGGCGAGCATCCCTCGCTAAAGATCGGCAGCCTGCTCGAGACGCACAAGCACGGCATTAACGACATCCTCGTCGAATCACTCGCGGCCGAAAAGGCCGGACTCGCGCTTTACAAACAGTTGTTGGAAATGGTCATTGACCGATCAGTGTTGCTCGAAGAATACGCTCGCCGCATGATCGCGGAAGAAGAGTTGCACATCGGCGAAGTGAACAAGATGCTGCGCAAGCCGGGCGAGATCGAGCAGTTCGTGGCGCAGTGAAACAGCAGTTCCGATGAAGAAAGATCCTCCCCGACAGGAACACGAAATAACGCAGCTACTCGCCGCGTGGCGCGAAGGCAATCAGGCTGCGTTGGACGAGCTTTATCCGTTGGTCTACGACGAGCTCCATCGTCTCGCCCGCCGCTACATGAGCCGTGAGCGGAAAGGCCACACACTGCAAACCACCGCGTTGATTAACGAAGCGTATGTACGCCTCGTCGATCAACGAAACGTGCAGTGGGCCAATCGCTCCCACTTCTTCGCCATCTCGGCGCAGATCATGCGACGCATTCTGATCGACCATGCGCGCCGGCACGCGTACGCAAAACGGGGCGGCGGCGCGCGCCAGGTTTCGCTGGACGAAACGGCGACTGTGATTCACGAAGATCTGGCAGAGTTTCTCCGGCTGGATGAAGCGTTGAAGAGTCTCGCGGAGCTGGATCCGCGACGCAGTCAGGTCGTCGAGTTGAAGTACTTCGGGGGCTTGAACAACGACGAGATCGCCGGAGTGTTGAAGATTTCCAAGAATACCGTCATTCGCGATTGGAACATGGCGCGTGCGTGGCTTCACAGCCAGCTCGCCGGGAGCGCGTCGAATTGAAGCCGGAACGCTGGCAACAAATCAGTCGCATATTCAACCGGGCAATCTTACTAGACGAAGCCGCGCGGTCCGCGTACGTGAAGGAGAAGTGTGGAGCCGACAGCGATCTGCAAGCGGAAATCGAAAAGCTGATCGAGTCGCACCAACAGGCGGAAGGCGACGATTTCATCGGCGGACTCGCGGTCGAAGACGTGGCCGAGCACTTCACTGAAGGCAAAGAACAACTCGCTCTGCACAACGGCCAGCAGTTCGGTAACTATTTAATCCTCGATCATCTCGGAACAGGCGGGATGGGCGAAGTTTACCTGGCGAAAGACTCGCGGCTCGATCGCACCGTCGCTCTGAAGATCCTTTCTTCCGACGTCGTCGCCGACAAACGACGCATGCAGCGCTTTCGACAGGAAGCGAGAGTGGCGTCGTCCCTGAATCAGCCAAACATTCTCACGATCTTCGAGTTTGGCGAAGTGGACGCACTGACATTCATCGCCGCCGAATTCGTCGACGGCGAAACGCTGCGCGACTACATCCGCGCCAAGCGTCTGAAGCTCGGCGAGATCCTCGACATTAGCATCCAGATGCTCGCGGCGCTCGACGCCGCACACGAGGCGAGCATCGTTCATCGCGACATGAAACCCGAGAACGTGATGATTCGCAGGCGCGATCACGTCGTAAAAGTGCTCGATTTCGGTCTGGCTAAAGTCACCGAGAAAAGGGGAAACACAGAGGCAGTGACTGCCGAAGAGGGAATGAGCGAGTTCACGACCGCTCCCGGTTTGATCATGGGCACCGTCAACTACATGTCGCCCGAGCAAACGTTGGCGAAACGGGTAGATGCTCGCAGCGACATCTGGAGCAGCGGCATCATCATTTACGAGATGGTGGCCGGAACGACTCCATTCCGCGGCAGCACGAGTGCGCACACGATCGTGCAGATTCTCGAGAAGCAAGCGCCGTCGCTGGCCCAGGCTGGTGTGCCGCGAGAGCTACAACGGATCGTCGACAAGGCGATCGCGAAGGATCCTGACGAGCGTTATCAAACAGCGAAAGACATGCTGATCGATCTGCGAAACCTGAAAAGTCGACTCGCTCTGGATGCGGAGATCGAGCGCACTTCGCCTGCCGTCACAGTTGAATATGCACGACCGGCGCCGACCGCAGAGCCCGTGGTGACAGAAACTTCGAAGAAGAACTACGGTTTGATCGTCGCACTGATCGCCATCGTCGCGTCGTTAGCGGCGGTATTTGCCGTCAACGCCTGGCGAAGCACGCGAAACCAATCCGCGGTTACTCCTTCGACGCCCGTCGCTTCAACGCCCGCGCGGACGCTCACGTATTGGATCACGGTGCAGAAGTTCAAGGACGGAAAGGCGTATCAACAACCGTTCGATATCTCGGGTGAGATCAATTTCGAGGCTGATTATCAGATACGCCTGAGCATTCGCAGTCGGCAAGCGGGTTATCTGTACATCCTGAACGAAGGACCAAGGAACGCCGCTGCGAGGCCCGAGTATGTCGTCGTCTTCCCATCGTCGACCGCCAACAACGGCTCGGAATTCATATCCGCCAACCAACTGGTCCAGATACCGGACCAGTCGTGGTTGAAGTTCGATAAAGAACAGGGCGTGGAAAAGCTGTGGCTGGTGTTTGGTGAGAATCCGCTGCCGGAGTTGGAGAGCATAAAGGCTTTCGCAAACCGGCAAACTCGAGGCCTCATCACCGACGCGCAGCAAAACAAAGCAATCGACACGTTTCTTGCGGCTCACCCCGCCGAGAAAGTCCGAAATGAAAGAGGCGACACGCTAACTACCCTCACGAGCTCTGAGAAAGTCCTTGTTTACCCCATCAAGCTCGAACACCACTAAGCTCTGGACGCGGCGGGCGAGTGCGCTTATGATTGCGCCCACCTAAAAACGTCAGAGTCGTCCCGGGTATAGGAAAAACCTCTCATCCCAGCCGGGTCAACTTTCCTGCTAATTCACCTGGACGTGGTGGTTTGTCGAAAAAGTTCTCGCGTTAATACGTAGAAGGGCCTCTCAGGAGGCAGGTTATCTCCGGCATTACCGCGGGATTGCCCAGTACACAATCAATCCGCCCAGTTAAAGATTGTGAACATCCAGAACCTTGAAGGAGGATTAACCAAAATGCCCAATGAATGGTATCTCAAGCCGGACCAAATAATTGGCCCCGAAAGCGGAAAAGAGCTCAGCGGCGGTATCGTCCGACTAAGTGAAGACGGCAAGACGTACGAGTTTCTTGCGGTGGTGGCGCGAACGGAAGCAGTGGATCCGCAGGACACGATGCATTTCCCGGCGTTCGCCTATAACGGACTGATTTGGCACCTGAACGTTGCACCCCCGTACCAGCCGGGCCAGGAGGAGATCATAGGTGGGTGGAGGAACAACAGGTTTCGCCCGGGACCGCCCGCTGACGACACAGGCACTTACACCGGCCAGGCCGGACCGGTTACATCAGAAGAGTGTGAGGAGGACGCGGCATCCGCTTCCGCTTGATCGCGCCCCCCTATCAGCGAACGAGCGGTAGTCCTTTCACCGGAAGAGGCGGGAGTGGTCTTGAGGCCCTCCCGCGCTCTTCCGTTAATGTTTTGCAAATGCGAAGACTTGCGTCTTTAAAACTCACGCTGCTGCTGGTCGCGGTACTAATGTGCGCCGCTCCAACGCGGCAAATCGCCGGTCAGGAACCGGCGAAACAACTGCCGGCGTTGGCGGACGGAAGCCACGCGATCAAAGGCGGTGAGTCACATTCATATCTCATCAATCTCGTCGCCGGGCAGTTCCTGCATGCACTGATCGAACAGCAGGGAGTCGATTTAACTGTCTCGTTGTTCAGGCCCGATGGTTCGCTGATCGGCGTAAGCGACAGTCCGAACGAGCAATTCGGACCGGAGCCGGCGTTGTTGGTTGCTGATGTTTCAGGCGCATATCGCATCGAAGTGCAGGCGCCAAACAGTCGCGCCGCCGCTGCGAATTACCAGATCAAAATCGCCGCCCTGCGCGAAGCGTCAGAAACCGACAAACAACATGTTGCTGCTCAACGCGCGTTCGACGAAGCACAAAAACTGCGCCGTCAACCCGACGCCACAGCCAAGCGCGCGTCGATCGTCAAGTACCAGGAATCGATACCGTGGTTCCAGGCCGCAGGCGACATCTACCGGCAAACGCTTGCTGTTCACGCAAGCGGAATCTCGTATTTTCAGTTGAACGAGCCGCGCAACGCGCTCAGATGTTTTGAAGAGGCGCTTGCGCTGGCGCAGAAGGTTGGAGCCCAGCGGCTCGAACCGCCAATCGAGACCTTCCTGGGTGGGAGTTTCGAGACTCTCGGCGAGGTAGCCAAATCCCACGCCCACTTCGAACGCGCTCGCGTACTTGCCGGACGTTTGGGCGACAAGCCAACCCAGGGCTCAGCAGTCACAAGCATCGGCAAGCTTTATTTGGAAGCCGGCGACTTTCAACGGTCGCTCGACTATTCCCTGCAAGCACTGCCGCTCTTCACCGACTTCCCGCCGCGACGCGCGATCGTGCTCAACAACATCGGCGCCGCCTATGTCGGTCTCGGCGAACCGGAAAGAGCACTCGATTACCTGCAACAGTCACTCGAGATCATGAAACGCGGCGCCGATCGCGCTGCCGAAGCCCAAACGTTGCACAACGTCGGTTGGGCATACAGCCGGCTGGGGAAGTATCGAGAGGCTCAGGATTATTACAATCAGGCACTCGCGATGGTGCAGAAGATCGGGAACCGGTTTTTAGAAGCCCAGTCTCTCGATCTCGTTGGGGCCTCCTACTCCGATATGGGCCATCCGCAAAAAGCGCTCGATCTTCATCAACAGGCACTCGAGATTCAGCGCACCGCTAAGAACGTTCGCCGCGAAATGTTGAGTTACGGGAATCTGGCGCACGTCTTCAATCTCCTGGGCCGGCCGGAAGAAGCGTTGGACCAGTACAATCAGGCTCTCGCGATATCGCGCCGCATTGGGGACCTCAATAGCGCCACCAAATACCTGGAAGGCCGTGCTCGCGCCGAACAAAAGCTCGGCAATCTCGCCGAAGCGCGAAAGGACATTGAAGAATCGCTATCGTTGATCGAGACGGTTCGTGCTCGTTCGGAGAGCCAGTCGTTGCGGGCTTCATACCTCGCGTCGAAAGAAAAGGCATACGAGCTTTATGTGGACCTCTTGATGCAGCTTCACGCTAAAGATCCGTCGGCGCGACACGATGCCGAGGCGCTGCAGGCAAGTGAACGCGGCCGTGCGCGCAGCTTGTTGGAGATGCTGAACGAAGCGCCGGCGGACATCGAGCAGGGCGTTGGAGTCGATCTCGTTAAACGCGAACGAGAGATCCGGCAGGCGATCAACGCGAAGGCGCAACGCCAGATTCAACTGACGGCGCAGAATGGTAGCCGCCAGGAGATTGAAACGTTCGGGAAAGAGATTCGCGCACTGGAAGACGAGTATC
>DASTOZ010000013.1:0-3556 GCA_035762365.1 Pyrinomonadaceae bacterium
TGATCGTAACGAACGTCCCACCACCACTGATGACCATTCACCTCGATGATCAATGCGTTCGACTTGTCGGGACTGGTGAAGATCGTCCGACCGATCAGGAAGCTCGACACGAGGAGCACAAACAGAATCACGACGCTCGTCAGCACGGCTGTCGTGACTGTGCGCGACATTCGCTGTTCACCCTCGTGTTGTGGCGGGATCACCTCATTGCTCGGCTCCGGCTCCGTCGTGGCGTGACGTCGACGGCGAAATGCCGCGATGGCAAGCACGACCATGGTGATGATGAAGATTGCCGACAGCAGGTAGATCATCACACGCGTGAGGCTGTCAATGCGTCCGGCCAGTGGACCAGCCGGATCGAGCGCGGATTGTTGCGCGAACGCACTAACTGAAATTAGTAGACGGATCATCTTCCCCTTGCTCGTTCTGTTCGCGCGCATGCGGGCGCGGCCTAGTCAGACTTCGGTTTGGTCATGCTCTCGGGGGGCCTGCCTTGCAAATGATCGTCGCGTGTCGGTGCAGCATCTTTGCGGAGCTGCCCGCTCATGCTGCGCACGTACGCAGAGAGCTGCCAGATCTGAAAGTCGGGCACGCGATCGCGAAACGAAGGCATGCCGTTCGGACGTCCCGCGACGATCGTCGAGAAGATGTCCTCGGGCCTGCCACCATAGATCCACTTGTTGTCCATCAATGCTGGTCCCATGCCGCCGCCGCCCAGCGAATGACAACCGCTGCAGTTATATGCCTGGAACAGGCGCTTGCCTTCAGACAGCGCGTAAGCATTCTCTTCGTAGTCGTTCTTCACGTTTTGCACAGGCAACGACGCGCCCGGCGGCAGTTGCATCACGGTTTTCGAATCGACAGTGTTGACCACCGGCGGTTGTTCGTGAAACGCCCGCTTCTCTCGTTTGCACCCGCTCGAAAAGGCGATCACTGCGATGACGAAAATGGACCAGTAACGCTTCATAACTCACATTCGCGTGTTTACTCGCGGCACGCCGTAACTGTCGAGAATCTGTTCGATCTCGCCGCGGCGGTTTTCGATGATCGTTTCCAAACGCTCTTTGAACTTGTCGTCGCTGCGTCGCACACCCATCGAGATGTCGTAAACAAATGGAAGATAGGGAAGATCGATCTGCGGTGCGACCGGCACGAGTGTTAACGGGAGATGCTCTTTCTTCACGACGAAGCCGGCCATCGGTCCCCACGCGATCGCCACGTCGACTTCGCGGTTGGCTACAGCTTCAACCACTCGCGTGGGTGGATTCGGTTGCGCGTAATCGCCGTAGACGCTGTAGGCCCTCACGTTCTGGATGATGTTTCGCTTCGTGAGCGCGTGCGCCGGAGGGGTGTTGGCGAAGTCGTCGCCGATCATCTGCACGCCAATGCGCAACTTGTGCAAGGCGTCGTCGTCGAACGAGTGGATGTTCAGACGGCGATCGTTGCGCCAGACGAACACGTACGTCGAACGATAATACGGTGCGGTGGTCAGCGCGAGCTCACTGCTGCTCGGTATGCCGACGATCAAGTCGCAAAGGTCAGCCTTCAGCGTGTTGCGCACGAAACCACGTCGTTGTGCCCACCACGTGTATTCGAGTTTGAGGTTCATGTCATGCGCGATCAGCTCGGCGATCTTGTTTTCGAACCCTTCCTGCTTGTCGTTCGAGAACGGGAGGTTGTTCGGATCGGAACAGACGCGCAACACGTTTTTGTCCGTGGGTGTTTGTGTCACCTGTGTTTTCGTGACTGCGCAGGAGCACAGCAATAACACGAATAGACAAATCACTGGTTTACGGAAGTGAAAACACATAAAGCTTTCCTCCCAGTTGCGTGTGTTGCGGCAGATCCGACATCGCGTGAACAAACCCGAGTGCTGCGGTTGAATCGCGCGGATCGAGCGCGCCCGCCACGATCGCGCCTGACCAGCCGCCGACTCCAGCTAAGATCGCCACGTATTGCTTTCCGTCTGGTCCGCGATATGAAATCGGTTGGCCGATGATTCCCGATTCGACTTTGTAGGTCCACAACACTTCACCAGTGCGCGCATCAGCAGCTTTGAAGTAGCCGTCCATCGTGCCGTAAAAGACAACGTCTCCCGCCGTAACAACCGTGCCACTCCAAACCGGAAAACTCTCCTTGATACTCCACACCTGCGCACCCGCGACCGGATCCCACGCCGTGAACGCACCGCGATTTCCGCCGGGTCCCGCATACATCTTCACGTTCATGCCAACGTAGGGCGTGCCCGCGATGTAACCCGTCTCGACACTCTCCGAGTCCTGGCAGAGATTGTTGTGCGGCAGGTAGACCAAACCGGTGATCGGTGAAAAAGCCGACGGTTGCCAGTCTTTCGCGCCCGGTGACGCGGGACAGATGTCGCGCACGACTTTCCCCACCTGGTCCGTGCTCTTTTCCGGATTTACTTTCAGCAGGCCGGTTTGCAGGTCGACTCCGAAAGAGGTCGTGATGTGAACGAACGGGTTCGCCGACAGCACCTCGCCGCTCGTGCGATCCATCACATACATGTAACCGTTGCGTTCGGGTCGAATAAGAACCTTGCGCGTGGTCCCGTTCACCGGCATATCGAGCAGAATCTGTTCGTTGATGCCGTCGTAGTCGTGTACGTCGTGAGGGCTGAACTGGTAGAACCAAACCGCTTCGCCGGTGTCTGCGTCGCGCGCAAAGATGCCGGAGGTCCACTTGTTATCGCCGGGACGTTGCGCCGGGTTCCATGGGCCCGGGTTCGCAGTGCCGTGATAGACCAGGTTCTGTTCGGGGTCATAGGAGATCCATCCCCAGACGGTGCCGCCGCCGATCTTCCACGCGTCGGGCGGCCACGTGCTCACGCCGAGATCCGTGCCGCGATCCTGTGCATAGAACGGTTTGAAACGTGGACCAATCAAACAGTCCTTGTCGGGTCCGGTGTTGTAGGCGCGCCACGCGATCGCGCCGGTGGCAGCGTTGACTGCGGTGATCCACCCGCGTACGCCCATCTCGCCGCCCGAGTTGCCGACGAGCACTTTGTCTTTCACGACAAGCGGCGCCATCGTGATCGTCTCGCCTTTGTTGATGTCCCCCAGCGATGTTTTCCAAACCTCCGCTCCCGTTTCTGCATCAACCGCGATCGTATTGTTGTCGAGCGTGTTGAAGAAGATCCGGCCATTGGAATACGCGGCGCCGCGGTTCACCACGTCGCAACACGCGACGCCCTGCGCGAACGGTGCAGGCTTCGGTTCATACTTCCACTTCACTGCGCCGCCTTTTGTTAGGTCGAGCGCGTACAGAATGTTTGGATACGGAGTGACGACGTACATCGTATTGTTCACGACCAGCGGCGCAGCTTCGTGACCGCGAACGACGCCCGTGGAGAAGCTCCAGGCTTCTTTCAGGTTTTTGACGTTGCCTGTGTTTATCTCGGAGAGCGCACTGAACCGAGTGCTCGAATAGTTTTTCGCGGGCATCGTCCACTGGCCGTCTTCGGCATCGAACTTGTAGGGCTGCGCAGGAGGCGTGAAAGGTCTTGAGGCAGTCGCGCTTAGCTGGGCGTTCGGTTTTT
>DASTOZ010000014.1:0-11633 GCA_035762365.1 Pyrinomonadaceae bacterium
AGATCGTCCGGCTCGACATTAACGGGGACGGCAAACCTGACATTCTCGAACGTTGGTGGAACGGCAAACGCGTTCGCTGGCTCGACGAAAACGCCGACATGCTGCCGACCGACACTCGCGGCGATCAAGTCGCGGACGTGATGCAGATCGACAAGAACGGCGACGGAATCTACGACACCGCCCTCGACATAAGTATCAAGTGGGCCGACAACGACGGCGACGGTCGGGCGGATCTTCAGGCGTTCGTCACGCAGGGACGCCAATGGGCCAACGGCAAGTGGGACGCGGGCGAGTCGCATTGGATGGTCTACATCGACGTCGAGAAAGACGGCGTGCTCGGCTGGCTCGATTGGCAAAAGTTCGACTTCGGCAACGACAACTGGGGCTACACCGGAGTAACCGATTGGCTTCCCGACTACAACGGCGATTCAGTTTTTCTGAAAGTGCATCGTCCGCCACAGTCGCTTCCCGATCCGCGTCTCAACTGGGAAAACCCGTTTGCGTTCTACGATTTCGATAACGACGGCGCGAGCGAGATGGCCATGCGCTGGCTCGATCCCGTTCCCGCGCTCGACGACAAAGGCATGACGAACCTGTCGGGCGTGTTGAGAGAAGCGTTCCTGACGCTCGATCTCGACAACGATTCGACGCAGGGAAACGAAACCGACTACGACATGTCTTTGCGTGGCTCGGGTGGACCGGGAATTCCGTATCGCTCGTTCGTGCACAAGTATCCGGCGTTGAAAGGCAATCCGAAGTTTGATGGGTGTTTTGAGTGGAACAACTGGCGGCACATCGACGAACTGATGTACATGCCGCACGAGAAGAGTTACGACGCGTTTTTTACTGCCGGGTGGACCACGCTGTATTTCGTGTTTGACGAGGACGACGACGATCATCGTTGGGAACGCGTCGAGATGTACTACCCGATGCATGGCTTCGGTGGTCCAAAAGAGATCGATCTGTATTCGACCAAGCGCTGGCGGCGCAGCAACTACGCGGAGATGGACATGGTCGCGCCGGATCAGCGCCCCGGGATCAACGGTCATCCGCAAGCTGACTCGCTCGGCGACCGCGGCGAGTTTGACGAAGACAATTCAGGTGGCGGAAAGCTCTACGTCGGCGTGTTCGATCGCAAGTTGCACCTTGCGGGTGCGGAGTGGGGCGCGTGGACCGTCGATAAGAATGCCGAGTATCACGGCGGGAACAAGACGCCGTCGCCAAAGCCGAACGCGCCGCGCGTCGAGGAAGTCGTGAAGTACACCGACACGGACAAGAACGGGTTTCTCGATACGATCGAGTTCGACTACGACGGCGATCGCACGATCGACTTGCGCGTTTCGTTGCTTGATTACGGAACGCCGCAGAACCCGCATCCCGACGTCGTTCCGCTAGTCGATACGCACAAGCAGGGTTGGAAGGGTTTGAATCAACTGTTCATGTCGATTGCGAACCAGTCGTTCCAGGAGGCGTTGACGGTGTATCGCGCGGCGTGGCGGCGAGGGTTGACGACACCGGAGATAGATAAGCTGGCGAATGCGTCGTCGGTGGGCGAGCGTTATCGCAACGGCTATTGGATCAAGGAAAAGATCTTTCGCGAGATTCGTGCGCGTGTGAAGCAGGATCCGGGGCTCGAAAAGGAACTGACGCGTCTTTATTACCTGGGATTATTTGATCAGTACGCGCGCCGCATCGCGGATGTGCCCGCCAGGTGAATCGCTAGCTAAGCTCGAGCGACTCTGAGGAATGCCTTCGCGGCGTGCGACAACGTCGCGCCCTTTCGATAGATCAACTGTAAGCGTCGCTCGAGTCGCATCTCTTTCACTGCCAGACCTACGAGTTGTCCTCGTTCGATCTCGATCTGCGCTGTCAGACGCGGCACCAGCGCCACGCCCATCTCCTGTTCCACCAATCGCTTGATCGACTCGAGCGTCGGCATCTCCATCGAGATGTTGAGCGGCGTCTTGTACTTCTCGAACGTCCGCACCACGCGCTCGCGATATGGCGACGGGACGTTGTGCGCGATGAACGACTCCGCTCCCAACTCGCGCACTGAAACTACTTCCTTCGCCGCAAGCGGATGCGATGGCGCCACGATCAACGCCAGCTCATCGCTGATCGCCGGCACTGATGCGATCGCCTGGTCCGTCGGCTTGAACGAAACCACGCCGATCTCTACGCCACGGCCCAACACCTCGGAAGCGATCCGGCTCGCCAGACTCCGCTTCACTTCCACTTTGATGTGCGGGTGTCTCGCGCGAAAAACGGCGAGCACCGGCAGCAGGTACATCACCGTGTACTCGTTCGCACTCAACGCAAGCTTCCCGTGCTGCAGGTCTTTCAATTCCTTGATCGCGCGGTGCGCGCCCTGCCGCAAGTTGAGCATCTGCTCCGCGAAATCGAACAACACGCGTCCGGCGGCGGTGAGCGTTCCGTCCTTCGACGAACGGTCAAACAGCGGCTCGCCCAACTCCGCTTCGAGCCGTCGAATTGCCTGACTGACCGCGGGTTGCGTACGGTGCAGCGACTGGGCCGCCCGCGAAAAACTCTGCTCCCGAGCGACCGCGATCAATACCTCCAGTTGATTGACGTCCATTTCATTTTCCATTTCTCATTTTCCATTTGCCATCTGCCATTTTTCTGCTGCCGCCTTAAATGAAAAACGGAAAATGAGAAACGGAAAATGATGGTTAGATTCGGGCCGCGTTATGGTATCACACATTCTTATCTTTCTATAAAGATAATAACTTTGACTTCTACCCTCCGGCCCACTAGCATTTGGCCCACGTTCCCACAGGAGGGAAATCTATGCCGCAAAACCGAATCAGCATTTTCGACACGACCTTGCGTGACGGCGAACAGTCGCCGGGCTGCTCCATGGACCTCGACGAGAAGTTGCGCATGGCGGAGAAGCTCGAAGAGCTCGGCGTCGACATCATCGAAGCCGGATTTCCAATCGCTTCCGAGGGCGATTTTGCGGCCGTCAAGGCTGTTGCTGCCCGTTGCCGCGGGGTCAGAGTCGCAGCACTTTGTCGGACGGCGGAGCAGGACGTGGCGCGTGCGGCTGAAGCATTGGCCCAGGCAGCGTCTCCCCGGATACACACCTTCTGCGCCACGTCCGACATTCACCTCGAACACAAACTAAAGAAATCCCGCGCGGAAGTTATCGAAATGACTCGCCGCGCTGTAACGCAGGCGCGCAACTACGCCGACGACGTCGAGTTTTCCGCGGAAGATGCGACGCGCAGCGACATCGACTATTTATGCGAAGTCCTGGACACCGCGGTCGAGGCGGGCGCGTCAGTGCTGAACATACCTGACACCGTCGGGTACACCACGCCCAGCGAAATGAAATACCTGGTCCAACAGGTGAACGAGCGCGTGGTGCGAGATCGCGACGTCGTTATCAGCGTGCACAATCACAACGATCTCGGACTCGCGGTCGCAAACACTCTCGCCGCGATCGAAGCAGGCGCGCGTCAGGTTGAATGCACCATCAACGGCATCGGCGAGCGTGCCGGCAACGCATCGCTCGAAGAGATCGTGATGGCGTTGCACGTACGCGCCGACCGACTCCCGTTTGCAACCGGCATCGTCACGCAGCAGCTTTACCCGGCGAGCCAACTGCTTTCGAGCATCGTCGGTTTTGCGGTGCAACCAAACAAGGCCATCGTCGGCCGCAACGCTTTTGCGCACGAGGCGGGGATTCATCAGCACGGCGTGATTAACAATCCGCTGTGTTACGAGATCATGACGCCGGAGTCTGTCGGCGTGCCCGCGAACTCGCTGGTGCTCGGCAAACATTCCGGGCGGCACGCGCTCTCGCTGCGTTACATGGAGCTCGGGTATGACGTCAGTGCGATAGAACTCGACGCGGCGTACACTCGCTTCACTGAGCTCGCCGATCGCAAGAAGCGAATTTACGATCAGGACCTGATTTCGTTGCTCAACGCAACAGTGAGCGCGGCGGCGTAAGAGAGGTAAAGATGAGCTTAAGGATTACGGTTCTTCCGGGCGATGGCATTGGACCAGAGGTGACGGCCGAGGCGGTGCGCGTGCTGCAAACGGTCGCTGCCATTCACGGGTATAACTTTGAGTTTGAGAGCCATGCGATTGGCGGCGTGGCGATTCGCGAGTTTGGATCGCCGCTACCACCGAAAACGCTCGACGCCTGTCTCGCGAGCGATGCGGTGTTGCTCGGCGCCGTCGGCGCGCCCGAGTACGATCGGCTGGCGGCGAATCAACGGCCCGAAGCGGGACTGCTGCTGTTGCGACGCGCGCTCGGTGGCTATGCGAACCTGCGTCCGGCGATCTCGTACGCCGCAATCGAAGACACTTCGCCGTTGCGCAGCGAAGTCGTGCGCGGCGCGGACATTCTGTTTGTGCGCGAACTTCTCGGCGGTCTGTATTTCGGCGAACCTCGGGGGTTTGCGACTACGACGAACGGAAGCACAGTCGCCAGCAACACGATGCTGTATTCAGTCGAGGAGATCGAGCGTGTCGCGCGAGTCGCGTTCGAAGCGGCGCAGAAGCGGCGCGGCAAAGTGACTTCAGTCGATAAAGCGAACGTGCTCGAGACGTCGCAACTGTGGCGACAAACCGTGACGCGCGTAGCCGAAGATTATCCGGACGTCAGCTTGAATCACCTCTACGTCGATGCGTGCGCGATGCATTTGATCACGAATCCGCGGCTGTTCGACGTGGTGTTAACTGAGAACCTGTTTGGCGATATTCTGACGGACGAGGCCGCGGTAATCACGGGTTCACTCGGGATGCTCGCGTCGGCAACTCTCGGCGGTGAAGTCGGACTTTACGAGCCGGTGCATGGATCGGCGCCTGACATCGCGGGGCGGGGCCTGGCGAATCCGTGCGGCGCGATCGCGTCGGCGGCGATGTTGTTGCGGCACTCGGCTGGACTCGAACACGAAGCAAGCGATATCGAGCAGGCAATCCAGCACGTGCTCGACGCTGGGCACCGAACGGCTGACATCGCGACGGGCATTCACGCATCGCGGACGTCAGAGATGGGTGAATTGATTTGCGAGGCCGTCACCGAGATCGCCGACATGCGTTACGCGTATCACGCCGTTTGAAACATTGTTTTTACGCATGTGTCTCCCGCCTGTGGGAGGTCAGTGGAAAAAGAATTTGACTCTAACCGCAATGGGCCAAACTCTGTTAGACAAGCTTTGGGACGCGCATGTCGTTCGCGCTGCTGACGGCGAACCGTCGCTGATCTACATCGATCTGCACCTGATTCACGAGGTGACTTCGCCGCAGGCATTCGACGGTCTGCGCCAGGCGGGGCGCAAGGTGCGGCGGCCGGATCTGACGTTCGGCACCGTGGACCATAACGTTCCCACGACGGATCGCAGTCTTCCAATCGCCGATGCGACGGCGGCGAAGCAAGTCGAGGCACTGCGTGGAAACTGCCGCGAGTTTGGCATTCAGTTGTTTGACATTCACTCGCCCGAACAGGGGATCGTGCACGTCATCGGACCGGAGCTTGGTCTGACGCAACCCGGAATGACGATCGTGTGTGGCGACAGTCACACCAGCACGCACGGTGCATTTGGAGCGCTCGCATTCGGGATCGGCACCAGCGAGGTGGAGCACGTGCTGGCGACGCAGTGTCTGCCGCAAAACAAACCGCGCGCGATGCGCGTCGAGACGCGTGGACGGCTGCCGGAAGGCGTCACCGCGAAAGACCTCGCGCTCGGACTCATCGGACAGATCGGCACAGACGGCGCGACGGGTTATGCAATCGAGTACGCGGGCGAGGCTGTGCGCGCGCTGTCGATGGAAGGTCGCATGACGTTGTGCAACATGAGTATCGAAGCGGGCGCGCGCGCGGGAATGATCGCGCCCGATGAAACAACGTTCGCGTATTTGAAGGGACGAAGGTTCGCGCCCGCCGATCAAGAATGGGATCAGGCCATCGGTTCCTGGCGCACATTAAAGAGCGACGAGACGGCCGTGTTCGATCGCGTTGTCGAGATCGACGCATCGCACCTCGAACCGTTCGTGACGTGGGGTACGAGCCCCGGAATGGTCGCGCCTGTCACGAGCTACGTACCCGATCCAGCGCAAACGACGAACGCGACCGATCGACAGGCTGCGGAGCGCGCGCTCGAGTACATGGCGCTGTCGCCACGCACCAGCATTCAACGGATTACGATCGATCGCGCGTTTATCGGTTCGTGCACGAATGCGCGCATCGAAGATTTACGAGCGGCGGCGCGTGTTGTGAAGGGGTATCGCATCAGCCCGTCGGTGAGCGCGATGGTGGTGCCGGGGTCGCAGGAAGTGAAGAAGGCGGCCGAGCGTGAAGGACTCGATCGCATCTTCAGCGAAGCCGGTTTTGAATGGCGCGAAGCGGGATGCTCGATGTGTCTCGGAATGAACGCCGACATACTGCAACCGGGCGAGCGTTGCGCATCGACGAGCAATCGGAACTTCGAAGGCCGTCAGGGACGCGGCGGCCGCACGCATCTCGTCAGTCCGATGATGGCTGCTGCGGCGGCGATCAAAGGCCATTTCACCGACGTCCGAAACTGGGAGTTCAAGTAACGAATCGCGATTTAAGAAATGGCGCCTTTTCGTCAACATACCGGACTCGTTGCGCCGCTTGATCGGGCGAACGTCGATACCGATCAGATCATTCCGAAGCAGTTTCTGAAGCGCATCGAGCGCACCGGCTTCGGAGAGTTTCTCTTTTACGACTGGCGTTACACCGCCGACGGCACGCTTAATCCCTCGTTTGTTCTCAACGAGCCGCGGTATCAAGGCGCGTCGATCCTGATCGCGGACAAGAACTTCGGCTGCGGATCGTCGCGCGAGCACGCGCCGTGGGCACTCGGCGAGTACGGGTTCCGCGTGATCATCGCGCCGTCGTTCGCGGACATCTTCGCGAATAACTGTTTCAAGAACGGCATGCTGCCGATCACGTTGAACGATGACGCCGTTCGCGGGATCATGCGCCGCGCGCAACAGCAGCCGGGATATGAGTTGACGATCGATCTCGAACGACAAACGATCGAAGATGCGGATCGTCTTTCAATCCCGTTCGTCGTGGGCGAGTTTCAGCGGTATTGCCTGTTGGAAGGGCTCGACGATATCGGCCTCACGCTTCGTCACGAAGACGCGATAGAAGCCTTTGAGGCGGCGCGCGCTAACCGGTGGTGAATTTGTAGACCGTGGTTTCCTTGTAAGTCTCACCACCTCGTAACACAGTCTTCGGAAAGTCCGGATGGTTTGGCGAATCGGGGTAGTGCTGGGTCTCCAGACACAAACCGGCATACTGCTCGTATCGCACAGCGCCTTTGCCAATCAAACTTCCATCGAGAAAATTTCCTGAATAGAACTGCACGCCCGGTTGTGTCGTGAACACCTCCATCACGCGCCCGGACCGCGGCTCACGAAGACGCGCGACGAGTCTGATCCTTGCGTGGTCCCAATCGTCTAACACGAAGTTGTGATCGTATCCGCCATTACCGATAACGCGTCCCGTTCTGAAATCCATTGAGGTCCCCTCAACCGAACGAATCTCGCCGGTTGGTATCAAGTCGTCGGAGACGGGTGTGAAGCTGCCGGCCTTGAGCATAAGTTCGTGGCCCAGGATCGTGTCGTCGTCACCTTGCCCTGCGAGGTTGAAATACGAATGGTTGGTGAGATTGACGATCGTGTCTTTGTCGGTGGTGGCGTGGTAAACAATCCGCAGCTCGTTTTCATCGTTCAGCGAGTAATCCACCGCAACACGCAAGTTCCCCGGATAATTCTCCTCGCCGTCTTTACTGAAGTACTCGAGATGCAACCCCTCAGTGGTCGCGCTCGATGTCCAGACACACTTGTCAAACCCTTTCACGCCGCCGTGCAGATGGTTCTTGCCGTTGTTCTGCGCGAGCTGATACTCCACGCCGTTCAACGAAAACTTTCCTTCCGCGATGCGGTTCGCAAAGCGTCCAATCAACGCGCCGAAGTAACGCGGGTTCCTGATGTACTCGTCGAGCGTTTCGTAACCCAGCACGACGTCGCCGAACACGCCGTTGCGATCCGGCGTTATGATCGACGTGACCGTGCCGCCATAGTTTGTGATCGACGCCTCGACGCCGTTGCCGTTCCTGAGCGCGTAGAGGTAGACCTCTTCGCCGTCTGGACCAGTGCCGAAGTCTTTTCTCGTGACCGTCACTTCTTTAACTCACCAAAAACGCGATTTGCTTCCTCGAGCGTTTCGAGCGAGCCGACGTCAAACCACAGACCCGGCACTCGCCACGTGTAGAACGGCACGCGCGGGTACATCCATTGGACCAGGCGTCCCGGCTGGTCCGGATTGTTTCCCTCGGCGATGTACTGATGAATCAGCGACAGCGCCGCTTGCGGATAGTAGTAAAGCGCGATACCCGTCAGCGTGCTGCGCGGTTGCGCGGGCTTCTCTTCGAAGAACGTGATGCGGTCTTCGTCGTCAATGTCGATCGCGTTGTATTTCTTGATCGCTTCGAGATCGCCGACGTCGTAAACACCCGTTACCGGCGCGTTCTTGCGCAGGCAATAGTCGCCGAAGTCGCGCAGGTCGTCGCTGAAGAGATTGTCGCCGCCGACGACGATCACGTCTTCGTCAATCGCGTGTTTCGTGATCACGAGGTGCATGTCGCCGATCGCGCCGAGCTTGTTGGAATCATCGGTGCTGCCGTCGTTTACGATCGTGAAACCAAACGTCAGGTGCGAACGACTGTAGTTTGCCGCCCAGTCTTCGAATTGACTGACAAACTTCGCGTTCGTGACGATGTAGGCGTGATCGATCGCGTCTATCGTCTTGATGTTGTCGATGACGTGTTCGAGCATCGGCTTGCCTGCGACGGGCAGGAGCGGCTTGGGTTGGTTCAGCGTCAATGGATACAGGCGTGTTGCGTAACCCGCCGCCAGGATAATTAGTTTCATAACCTATTGTTTTGTGCCGTTGTGTGGCCCTGCCCCCTTCGAAGCCTCGCAGACGTAAATCTCGGGCTTCAAACTTGTAATTTGTTCGTATCCCGCGGCGACTGTCCGCGTGAAATTGACTACGTGACCGGCGTCGACAAGGTTGATAGTGCAGCCGCCAAAGCCGCCGCCCGTCATTCTTGCACCGTACACGCCGGCAACGCCGTTCGCCAGTTCGACCATGAGATCGAGCTCGCGAATGCTCACTTCGTAATCGTCGCGCAAACTGATGTGCGACTCGGCCATTAGTTGACCGAAGCGCTCGAGATCGTGTTCTTCAAGCGCGCCGGCCGCGGCGAGTACGCGCGCGTTCTCGCTGATCACGTGGCGGCACCGGCGATATATCACGTCGGGAAGATCGTGTCCGTACGTTTCGAGATCTTCGAGTGTGACGTCGCGCAGCGTTTTCACATGCGGCAGGAACCGTGCGAAATGTTCGACTCCGGCTTCGCACTGCGCGCGCCGCTCGTTGTAAGCGCTGGACGCAAGCGCGTGCTTGACCATCGTGTTGCACACGACGAGCCGCACTGACGACGGCACTGGCAGCAGTTTGTATTCGAGCGAACGGCAATCCAGCATCAGCGCGCGTTGTTCCTCGCCGAACAATGCGACGAACTGGTCCATGATACCGACACGCGCGCCGACAAAGTCGTTCTCCGCTTTCTGACACAGCAGTGCCAGCTCTTTTCGATCGATTTCGAGATTCGAGCTGGCTGTTAACGCGCACGCTGTCGACACTTCAACGGCCGCTGACGAGCTCAGGCCCGAACCCATCGGCACTTCGCTCTTGATCTCGAGACGTCCGCCACGCAGGTGATAACCGGCGCGTTGCAGAGTTACGGCGACGCCGATCGGGTAGTCGCTCCAGTGATCGCGCGCCTCGAGCGTCGCATCGTCGAGATCGACTTCGACCTCGTCTTCAAAATTGTCGGAAACCACCTGGAGTTTGCGATTTTCGCGATCTTCGTTGGGCGTGATCGTCGCGTAGGCGGAAAGATTGATGGCCGCGGGCATGACGAAGCCCGCATTGTAGTCAGTGTGCTCGCCGATGAGATTGACGCGCCCTGGTGCTCGAAACGTGATCAAGTTCCCCCTGTCCTGCTATCCACGAATCACGGATCTAAAGCGCGGATGCGATCACTTCGGCCAATCGCTCGCTCTCGCGCTTCGCTGCGGCCCGCGTCTCCTCTTTGGATACTTGTTCAGCATGATACAGGGGATGGTAAGTAATAACGACTTTGCCTGTGCGGGGAAAGCGCCAACCGCGCGGCCAGATGCGGTTGCCGCCTTTGATTGTCACCGGGAGGATTGGCACGTTTGCTTCGAGCGCCAGACGCACGGCGCCGGCCTTGAAGCGTTCGAGCGCGCCTTCGGACGTGGCGCGACCGCCTTCGGGGAATATCACGACGGCGCCGCCGTCACGCAGCCACTGAAGCGAGCGTCTGATGGGCGCGGGGTCGCTGCCTTCGAGCGCGATCGGCCAGGCGCCGAACCAGTTCAGACAAGCACCAACGATTGGCCACTGAAAAGCGGCACTCCACGCGAGGTAGCGCGTCGGACGTTTGATCTTCAGTGAAAGCCAGAACGGATCGAAGTAGGTTTGGTGGTTTGCAGCGATGATCACACCGCCGTGCGTGGGAATGTTCTCGACGCCGCGAAACTCAATCTTCCAGAGTACGCGACTTAACCCGCCCACCATCGGCCTGATCATGTTCAGCGCCCATTGCGGAAACATCTGCGCCCCGTTAGACGGCCGCGCAGCATCCTTCTTCACCGGAAATGTACCGTTACTACTCACGTGACGCTGTCAATACTGCAAGGCCCTTTTTCACTGACCTCCCGCAAGCGAGGGACACATGTAAAAAAAGAAATTTTTTGAAAATTCTTCTTTTCACTGACCTCCCGCAAAATGGGAGACACTATTTAAAGGGAAATCCTAAAAAACTTATCTTACAACGGCCATTCCTTGTCGATGAACTCGACCTGAATGCGGGCTATGCCGTCGGGGCCGATGTGCCGGGAGCGGATGGCGGCGTGGATTGTGAGCTTGTATTGCTCGCTAGTCAAACGAACGAAACGTCCCTGTTCGACATTCAGCGTTGTAAAAAGCGTCGCGCCGCACGAGCCGATACTCTCCGAGACAGTTTGTTCGGCTTCAACGACGCCGCCCTTTCCATCTAGTAGCTCGACTCGCATATCGGCAGCGATTTGATGGCGCGTGTCTCCACGTCGGTCGCTAAACGCGGCCTCGACCACTTCTCCGTCGCTCGGAAGCCTCTCTTCAAAGCTCGTCGCGACATCGTAACGTCGCCACGGCTCCTGTTCGTAACTGGCGGGCGGCCTTTTACCGATAAACGCGACGCCTACGTAAAACACGATCCCATCTTCAGTGATTTCAGTCTTCAGATGTCTAACAATGGCCCAGATGCGATATTGATCTTCGACGTGATCGTAGACGCGCAATTGCCGCGGCATCGGGATCGTCATGTGCAGCAGCCGGCCCTTTTCGGTCGGTCGCCTCAGCGTGAAACCGGCGCCAAACGGCGTCACATTCATCAATCGCGTCATCTCGGTCCACTGGTGATCGGCCGTCTCGCGAACCCTGACCCGGACGGGCAAATGAAGGGCCAGCCGTTCACGAATTCGCTTCCAGTTTC
>DASTOZ010000015.1:0-3205 GCA_035762365.1 Pyrinomonadaceae bacterium
TGAAGCTGAGTTTCACTTTGGCGACTATCGAGCTCCGTTGGCGCCGGGCGGCGATCACGCCCACTGCTCGCTAACCGCACATTAGCATAATCTGTGTTCCCCCACACAGATTATTGTGCTAACGCCTTGATCACGAAGAACGTCACGTCGTCGGTCGCCCCTGCACTCGCGGTCCATTGCAAAACAGCCATCTGAATACTCGCGATCATCTCGCGCGCCGGCTTGTCGAGTGACTCCTTCACCGCTTCCGCCAGACGATCCCGGCCAAACTCCTCGCCTCTCGGGTTTTCTGCTTCCGTCGCGCCATCGGTGTACAGCACGAACACATCACCTGGTTCCAACACCACATGATTCTCGTGATAACGCGTGTGCTGGAACATACCCAACGGTTGTTCTCCGTCCGGGATGAAACGAGTCGTGCCGTTTGCCTTTATGAGGAGCGGGGGATTGTGTCCGCCGTTGGAGTACGTCAGAGTTCGGTTCGAGCCGTCCAAAATCCCATAGATCGCCGTCACAAACTGATTTCGCTCGATCGACTCCCAAAGGAGGTAGTTCACTTTCGCCATCGAGATGTGCGTCGCATAGCCAATATGACTCGCCGCTCGCAAACTCGCGCGCAGGAACGCCATTAGAATCGCCGCCGGCACGCCCTTGCCCGACACGTCGGCAATGACGATGCCGATCTGGTCGTCGTAAATGCGGACCCAATCGTAGTAGTCGCCGGAGACCTCCTCGGTCGGGAAGTTGTAGGCGCTGACGTCAAAGCCTGCCAGCTCGGGATCTCCGGGCGGCAGCAGTTCCAACTGGACCTGACGCGCGACTTCGAGTTGACCTTGCAGTCGCTTCTTCTCGATCAACTGCTCGTGCAGCTCGACTTTCTCTATGATGATCGCTACCTGCGACGCGAGTAGCGTCAGCACTTCGAGATCCTTGTCGGAATAAGCGTTGAGCTCGTCGCTTTCGAGATCGAAGCAGCCGATTACTTCGTCGTTGGAAATGATCGGCGCGACCATCTCAGAGCGCGTGCGGTCGCGCGCGTTTACGTAGATGGGATCGTTTCGGACGTCGTTCGAGATGATCGGTTTTCCGGTCAACGCAACACTGCCGAGAAATCCTTCGCCGAGCTTCAAGTGCAGATCGTAAAGCTCGTCGATGTCGTAACCGCGAACTGCTTCCGCCTTGAAGCTACAGGGTTCTTCGCCTTCCGGGGCTTCGCCTTCGGGTACCTCGTTTTTGTCGACGCAGTCGATGAGAAAGATTCCGGCGGCGTCGTACCGGATTACGGAATCGAGCGTGTCCATCACGAGGTTCAGCACTTCCTGGAGGTCGAGTGAACGGCTGATTTTTTTGGTGATGTCGAGCAGCATCCGCAGCTTGTCGATCGTGGTCAGGCCAAGCGCGGCTGCGTCTTTTACTTGTTCAGTCATCGAGGGTCTATTCTATCTTCTTATCGAAGATCCTTGTACTCGCGCCAAAGGTGCGTCACCTTCATTCGATACTCGACCAGCTCGCGGCTCACACGAAAATGCGCCGCTATCTCGCGGACTGTTTTTCCCTGCAACAGTAACTTCTTGAGGGCGGCGTAAGGGACCAGCGCGGCGGCGCCGACGCCGTACGCTTCTTCTTCGTCGGCCTTGCGGTAGTCGCGGTTCATGACTTTGCCGCGCTCGTCTTTCGTGACGATCGAAAGGCGGTTTGGTTGATGGGCCAGAAACACATGACAGATCTCTTCCATCAACGTCGCTTTAGTGCGTGCTGGGCCATGGTTTGGGTTCAGGATTACGAGCTTCATTCCGTTGGGCAACGTGCACGCGCCGCCGGACCATGCTTCGCTTGCCGGTCCAAGCAGATGTTCGCGCGCCGCGTCGCTGAGGCCCCGGACTTTTTCGAAGTCGAGCACGATTAAGTTTGCAAAGCGTGCGAGGTCGAAAGGGTTGAGAGGCAAGTCAGGCCGGACGCGGGCGAAGTCGCGCAGGGCCATGGCTTTCAGTTCGAAGTTCCGCCACTTTTCACCTGGAGGTAGGTCGCCAAGCTGCACTCGCTGAGTATAACGGTAGTCGGAAGTTTTCGTTGTTTGTTGTGTTTGCTGCTTGCGAGGTCAGCGGAAAGAAGGATTTTAATTTCTCTTTTACATGGGTTCCCGGCGGCCGTTAGCGCCGTTTCTTGGAGCCCTTTTCGCTCTTGCTGAACTGCGTGTACGCGACGCGGAAGAGTTCCGAAAGCGCCGCTGCGGTTTCCGGCGTGAGATTGCGATCGGCGCGCAGGTGGGCCTCGACGATCTCGGGCGTCGGTTCCTGCGGGTAATAAACGACCGGAGGCGCCGCTTCTGCCTGGTTCTGTCGCCCGCTGAGAATTCGCTCCATGGGAACGTCGAGCCACGACGTGAGACGCGCGATATTGTCGGCGTCCGGTTTGCCGGTGCCATTTTCGATGCGCGACAGCGTCGAGGCGGAGACAGAGGTGCGGGTGGCAACGTCGCGGAGGCTGAGTCCGAGCTCCTCGCGACGCCGGCGGACAGCGCGTCCGAGCTCTTCAGTGTTGACGAGCGGCTTGGAGGTTCGATTGGTGCGTTTCATACCGGCAGAACGTATCACACTGCGGGTTTTAGACGCAAGACTCTGTTTTATGCTTGAAACATAGCCATCAAAAAGCACAGAAGGAACTCCACGTCCCTTTTGTGCCTGTTGTGGTTACTGTCTGATGCTGGCGTCGGCAGTGCCGCGAGCGAGGTTGCGCGCTTTGGGTAACACGTCGACTGCTTTGGACACCTGCGGATCGTCGGTAGTGATGAAAACGCGATCGCCGATGACGCGACCATACGCCGCCGTGACGATATTGAACCGCAGTTCGAGCTCGACGAACGGCCGATATCGATCGACCATCGCCGGTGTGATGTTATAAGCCGGATCGTTCGCAACGAAATCGCGAAACGCGCGGTACATCGTATCCGTGACCCGGTACTCCTCATTCGTAAGCTCGTGATCGTAGATGCTGCGCGGAATCCTGCTCGACTCCAATCCACGCACGCGGCCGTTTACCAGTTCGCGAACAAACGAAAAGATGGGACTCAGCATGCGACGTTGCGCGATATTGACCGTACGGGGGTTCACGTTCTCGTCAGGCGTGATGCCGCCGCCACCGTAAACAGCGCGGCCGGTGTCGGTCTTTCGCTCCGGACCAGACGGTTTCGCCGGTTCCTGCTTCG
>DASTOZ010000016.1:0-2602 GCA_035762365.1 Pyrinomonadaceae bacterium
GTTGACGAGCATCGAGCTGATCGTCGTGTGGGGGCTCGTCGGGCTGGGGCTTTACCAACTCGCGCGATCGCAGCGGCGGAATCAACCGGTTGCGGAAGAAGTAGACGCACATGGAGATTGAAGGCAAACGGGTGTTGGTGAGCGGCGCGGGTCGCGGGCTTGGGCGGGCTCTGGTCGCGGTGTTCGCGGAAGCGGGTGCGCGTGAAGTCGTCGCCGGGACGCGCAAATCGGAAGCACGCGAAGAGTTGAAGGCGTTGTCGCCGAATGTGACGCCGGTCCAACTCGACGTCACGAGCGATGCCGATGTCGCTGCCGTGGCGCAGATGGGGACGATGGACATTCTCGTCAACAATGCAGGGTTTGCGGGTTTTGGGAATCCGCTGACGATGAGTTTTGACGACATCGTGGAAGAGCTGTCCGTGAACTATCTCGGCGTGTTGCGTCTGACGCGCGCGATCGTACCGGGGATGATCGCGCAGCACGATGGGATGATCGTGAATATTGCGACCGTGTTTTCGAAAGTGAACCTGCCGCTGGTTGGGACGTATTGTGCTACGAAGTCGGCGCTGTTGTCGTTGGGCCAGGCGATGCGAGCGTATCTCGCGGATGCTGGTGTGCGGGTGATCACGGTGTTGCCGACGACGATCGACACTGATATGAGCAGTGGCGCGGATGTGCCGAAGATGACGAAGGAGTTCGTCGCAGCCGAGATACTGGCGGCCATCCGCGCAGAAGCGCACGACCCGCCGATTGGCGACGAAGCGAAAAGCATCCTCGACGAGTTCCATAAAGATCCGGTCGGGTTAGAGCGAATGTTGATGAAGTACAAGTAAAGATTTTTCAAACATTGAACTCTCGCCTGGTCGTCGTACGTACACTGGCGAGAGACACATAACAGATGATCGATCGTAAGCGCGAAGAGTTTCCAACACTGGCTTCGGGCATTCATCTGCTCAGTCACAGCCTGGGGCCGGTGCCGCGCGCCGTCCGCGAGTCGATGATCGCTTACTGCGACGCCTGGGAACATCACACGAGCGAAGACGCTTGGGCCACAACCTGGTGGCAACTGTCGCGTCGCGTCGGCGATCGCATCGCGCGCATCCTCGGCGGCGAAGCCGGTTCCGTGCAGATTCAACCAAACGCATCGATCGGCCTCGCCACTGTTGCTTCCTGCTTCGACTTCCAGTCCGGAAAAAGAAACAAAGTCGTAACCACCGCGCTCGACTTCCCGTCGATGGAATACATCTGGAACGCCCAGCGCCAAACGGGCGCTGACGTCGAGATCATCCCATCAGTCGACGGCATCTCCGTTCCACTCGAGCGAATCCTTGACACGATCGACGAAAAGACGTGTCTCGTCGCGCTGTCGCACACTTCGTATCGCAGCTCGTACCGCATAGACGTCCACCCGATCGTCGAACGCGCACACGCGAAAGGCGCACTGGTCCTGCTGGACGTTTATCAATCGGCCGGCGTGTTACCACTCTACGCGGCCGATTGGAAAGTGGATTTTCTCATCGGCGGCACTATCAAGTGGCTGTGCGGTGGCCCATCGTGCGGTTACTTGTACGTGCGGCCCGATCTGCAACACGATCTCGCGCCGCGACTGACGGGCTGGGTCGCCCACGATTCGCCGTTCGATTTTGCGCCGTCGCCGATGCGTTACGCCCGCTCCGTCCGGCGCTTCGCGCAAGGCACGCCGAGTATTCCCGCGCTTTACTCGGCGATACCCGGTCTCGACATCGTCGAGTCAGTCGGCGTCGGTCAGATCGCGGACGAGTCGCAGCGAAGAACGCAACGCATGATCGATTTCGCTCTCAGTCGCGGCTGGACCATCAACACGCCGCTGGAGTTGAATAAGCGCGGCGGCTCAGTGATGATCGGCGTGGACGACGCGAAAGCAGTGGTCGAAGAATTGGCGGAACGTCGCGTGTTCGTCGACAGCCGTCCGGGAGCGGGTTTGCGCATCTCGCCGCATTTCTTCAACACCGATGAAGAGATTGATGAAGCAATGAATACCCTCGCGGCTTTAATCGGCAAATGAAACTCAACGAGCCAGCGCCTGACTTTTCATTGCCCGACGGAGACGGGAAGCAGTGGCGTTTGTCGGACCATCGCGGCAAAGTTGTCGTGCTGCTTTTTTATCCGGGCGATGAAACGCCTGTGTGTACGAAACAGATGTGTTCGGTGCGTGATCGCTGGGAAGACTACAAGGCGACGGGAGCAGAAGTGGTCGGCATCTCGTCTGACTCGGTTGAGTCGCATCGCAAGTTTGCGGACCATCACGAGCTGCCGCTGCGTTTGCTGTCAGACACGGACCGCACCGCTGCGACACTTTACGGCGCGAGGTCGTTCATTCCCGGACGCGTCGCGCGTTCGGTGTTCGTGATCGACGCGCAGGGAATATTGCGTTACAGCGACATTCGTCCTGTGGGCTTAATCAGACCGAAAGATGATGCGACAATTGCAGCGATCAAAGCGGCGCAGCAATAAGCTTTTCATTCAAGGAGGAGATCTCAAATGGCTGACATGATCAAATGCGCACACTGTGGCGAGAAGCGTCCCGCACTTGGGTACGCCCCGTTTCCGAACGCGCTCGGAC
>DASTOZ010000017.1:0-2557 GCA_035762365.1 Pyrinomonadaceae bacterium
CGAGAATTGCGACCGTTGCAGCAAGACAAAACGCCCTGACTGAAACACTCACGGCCGGCGAACGCTTTCACAATGCCGGCGAAAACGTGAAAGCGGCCAGCGAATGGAATCGCGCTGGCCGTTTTCAGTTGAAGTTGAACCAACAGCAGGAAGCAATTGCCACATTTCAACGTGCGCTCGATGGGCTGACGACGAACGGGGATGCAAGAACGCGTGTCGATAGTCTCACCGGCCTCGCACGCGCTTACGCACGCTCGGGAAAAGTGGACAAAGCAACGCCTCAAGTCAGGCAAGCCTTAGCGCTGAGCGAGAAGATCGGTTACGTTGAAGGAAAAGCTGAAGCCCTGCTCGTCGACACTTACTGCGTCCCCAATAAACTCGAAGCGCTCGATAAAGCGGCACAATCACTGCAACTGTGGACCTCTGTCAATAACAGGTTAGGAATGGCCCAAGCTTATCTCGTCGTCGGGGAATACCAGCTGATTCAAAACAATGTGATCGAAGCCGCCAATAATTACGAGATGGCCCGGCAGCTTTGGCAGGAGCTCAACGTCCCAAATCAGGTTGCCGAGGCTCTCATCAGCCTCGGTTTCGTCGAATGGCGCAAGGGCGCCTGGCAGGCGTCGTTGTCGTTTTATATTCAGGCCCAACAACTGATCGTCGACGAGGCAGCCGAGCCCTTCATGATGGGCCAGATCAAGGCTGGTTTGGCGGAAGCCTTTCTTGAAAGCGGCATGGAAGAAACCGGGCTGGATAAGTATCGCGAAGCTCTCGAGTATTACCGTCAAACAAACTATTCGGTCGTCGTCATCGGCATTCAATGGGGCATCGGTTCCGCTCACTACTTTCTCGGTAACTACACCGAAGCTCTGGCGAATTTGACTACGACTCGCAACCAGGCCCTCGGGATCAAAGACGTCCGGTTGGCCGCGATGTGCGACGACTTTCTCGGTCGCACTTATTACGAACTCAAAAACTACCCCGACGCGTTACAACACTATCAGTTCGCGTACCAGGGATTCGTGTCGTCCGGAAGTCCGATGGAAGCAACGCGTACGCTCGCGCTGATGGGTCAGGTCTATCAGGTACAGGGCAACCTCACGACCGCGAAGTCGAATTATCTGAAAGCGCTCGCTTCGTTTGAAAAACTGTCTGACCAGGTCAACGAATCCGCGACGCTATATGCGCTGGGCACGCTCGAGTTGGGGCAGAACAATCTGGATCAGGCGGAAGAGTATCTCGCGAAGTCGATCAGGCTTACGGAAACGATGCGCCGTGTTTCGTCGAACGTGGATCTGACGGCGGCATTTTCGTCGAAGGTGCATGATCGTTACGAGAAATACATCGATTGCCAGATGCGCAAGTATCAGGCATCGCAGTCTGAGCGGCTTGCGGTCGATGCGTTTGAAATGAGTGAGTTGTCGCGAGCGCGTTCGCTCACCGAGCTGCTGCACGCGACGCAGGCGAATCTCTTCCCCGGACTCAGTCCCGCGCTCGCGCTCGAAGAACAGAAACTCCGCGGCTATTTGCGTCTGAACGAGAACACGAAGTTGTCGCTGCTGAGTGGCGAATATAAGACTGAAGAGTTGAAGGCGCTTGAAGTAGCTCATCACGAACTACAGTCCAGGCACGACCAGATCATCCAGCAGATCCGGCAGCTCAACCCGCGTTACGAACAAGTGATTCAGCCGTCGGCGTGGGACCTCTCGATGATTCAGAACCAGATCGTTGTCGACGACGATACTGTGCTGCTCGAATACAGTCTTGGTTCGGAGCGCAGTTATCTTTGGGCCATCACGCGTTCCGGGATCAAGAGCTATTCACTGCCGGGCGAAGCAAAGATCTTCGAGATCGCCGCGCGCGTGTACAGCCTCCTGAAAGAAGCGCCCGAGGGAAACACAGATTGCGAGCTGTCCCTCGCCACTGAAGAGCTGGCGAACGTCGTGTTGTATCCCGCGCAGGAACAACTGAAACGCCGCCGCGTCATCGTGATCTCTGACGGCATTCTCAATTGCATTCCGTTTCAGATCCTGCCGTCGCCCGTCGACAAAGAACCGTTGATTGCGAGTACGGAGATCATCAACGCGCCGTCAGCGTCGATACTCGGGCAGTTGCAACAGGAGGCTAAAAGCCGTCCGCTGCCGAGCGGTCTCCTGGCCGCGTTCGGAAATCCGATTTTTGCGGACACTGTTCCGCATACCAATGAGAAGACGGCGAATGAAACAACCGTTGTCGCGACCGCGCGACTGCGTTCTGCGTTGCGCGAGTTGAAGCTGAACGGTGAAGCTTTCGATCCGACCGTCGTGCCGCGGCTGTTTCACGCAAAACGCGAGTTGGACACGTTGCGCAAGCTGGGCGGTGAGTCGGCGATGATCGTTAGTGAGTACGATGCGACGCGTGACCGTTTTCTCAACACGGATTTATCGCGCTTCGCGATCCTGCATCTCGTCACGCATGCGTACTACATTCAGGACCACCCCGAGAATTCCGGATTTCTGCTGTCGAACATAACGAACGATCAGAAAGAGTTGCCGAACTTTGTCGGATTGCGCGAGAT
>DASTOZ010000018.1:0-12252 GCA_035762365.1 Pyrinomonadaceae bacterium
CGCAGCGCGCTCGATCCGGGCTCGCCACAGGACGTCCAGAAGCTTCTGCCGGAGACGATTTCGGTGATCGATAAGTCGGTGCAGAAGGGTGTGCTGCACGCCAATGCGGCCGCGCGGCACAAGTCGCGGCTGACGGCGCGAGCGAATCAGGCAGGCAAGTAAGACAAGTAAAAATTCAGGTCGTGACGAGGCGGATCGATATTCGGTCCGCCTCGTTTTTTGTTTAAATGAGGAGAGTTCCATGTATCAATCCGAGCTTGAGATTGAAGGTGTCGTTCGTGGGTTCGAGACGTGTGCGACGGACAAGTCCGCGTTCAAACACCGCGAGCATTTGACGGTTGCGGTCGTGTATCTACAGACGCTGGACACGAAGGCGGCGGTCGAACGAATGCGGACAGTCCTTTTGCGATTCGTCGATCATCATGGCGTGCCGAGAGAGAAGTACAACGAACAAGTGACGGTGTTCTGGATTGAGTTGATCGGGAAGAAACTTGGGGAACTGCCGCCGAACACTTCGCTCGTCGATCAGTGTAACTATGTGATCAACTCGCTAGCTCACATACCAGCAGCTCGAGCTGTAACCGGGGAGTCGCTTGCGAAGTCTTGATCGCGAGGTCGGCGGCGGCGGTGAGTTGAATGCCGCGCGCGATCTTTTTCGCGTCGCTGCGTTGCAGTGTGGCGATGTATGCGTCGCGTTTGAATGGCGGCATCGAGATGTTGCGAAACACTTCCTCGCGACCGCCGCGAGTTAACAGATTTTTTCCGAGAGCGAGTCGATGATAGTTGCCGGCAATCAGACCGATGAGCATCACGGGCTCCGCGCCGTCGTCCAGCAGTCGATGAAGTGTCTCGAGCGCCCGCTTGCGATTGTTGGACATCAGATGATCGCCGAGCTCGAAATTGGATAACTCGCGCGTCCGGCCGATGAGTTCGTCCACCAACCGCATTTCGATCCGACCCGTGTCGGCCGCAGCCGACGCAAGCTTGTCGAGCTCATTCGCGAGTGTCTGAATGTCAGTGCCGACCAGATTCACGATCTCACTCAATACCTGATCGTCCGCTGTAGACTTCAAGCTCTTCAAATACGTGCGGGTCCACGCCTTCGCCTCGCTATCTTTCAAGGGCGAGAAATCGACGACGGTACAGGCATCCAGCAAGGCCTTAGTCGACTTCTTTCGTTTGTCGAGATCGTCAGCCGTGAAGATCATCACCGTCGTTGGCGACGGGTTCGCGAGATAAGCAATCAGCACGTCTTCATCGGCGTCGCGCAGCCGCGCGAAGTCGCGAACGCGAACGACGCGGCGCTGGGACATCATCGGCAACTGCTCCGCCGCGGCGACCGCGCTCCGAACGGAATCAGTCAACAGGCTGAAACTCGCCTCGTTGAACTCGCGAATCAGCGTCGCACTCAAAGCCGCTTCGGTAATCTCACGAGCGGCGATGCGGCGCAGATATCGTTCCGGGCCGACGAGCAGGTACAGCGGTTCCAGCGACTGACGCAACGATTTGTCGAGTGCGGCGCGCGACAGCATTTTCATTTGTTTCCGATTTCGACTGCGTTGATTAGCGTGGAGACGATGCTCTCGGCGAAGTTGCGCGACATGCGCAGGATGGCCGGATCTTCCTCGTTGAAGAACGTGCGGGGATCGCTGGCGAACTCATACTCGCCGCGAAAGACGAAATTCTGATTGTCGTAAAGAACGCGATTCTCCGTCTGGTCTCGCACTGTCACGGCGGCGTTGATCGTCACTTCAAAAATGCGCGCCCGGCCTTTGTCGTCGAGCAGCACGCCGGCAAAGTTGAAACTCTTGATAACGCCTTCGATCACGGCGTCGGCGCCTTCGCGGTTACCCTGGACACGCAGTCCCCGTCCGCGATGGACCAGTTCTTTCATCACTGCATCGGTGAAGCGAGATTCGATCTTGTAACGCAGCCCACGGCTTTCCATCTGAAACGCAGGCACCGCGACGGTCTTGATTCGCGCGGGAAGCTGGTTCTTCGTCACCGGCTTGTAGCACTCGGCAAAGCCGGAAACGAACGCAAGCATCAGGATGAGGAGGACAACACGCGCGGCTTTGGTCATCGGAGTTGCATAGTAACACGGATCGTCTCGGCGGCTGCTTTGACGTCGTGAACGCGCACGATGTGGGCGCCCTTTAAAACCGCGACCGCCACAGTCGCCAGCGTTCCGTACAGACGATCAGAAGCGGGTGCGGGCGTGCCTGACTCGTCCGCGAGCATGCGCCCGATAAATGATTTGCGCGAGGCGCCGATCAAAAGAGGATACTCGGGAAACCGCGCCATTAAATGATCGAGCTTCGCGATCAATTCCAGGTTCTGTTCCTGGCTCTTGCCAAAGCCGATTCCCGGATCGATAGCAATCGACTCGCGCGCTACCCCGCGCCGTTCAGCCATGTGGATGCTCGCGCGCAGACTCCTGACGACTTCTTCCATGATGTCGGCAACCGGCGGCATGCGATGCATAGTCGCGGGCGTGCCGCGCGAATGCATCAGCACCAACCCCCCACCGACTCGCGCCACGGCATCGGCAACGTAGAAATCAAACCGCAGCGCAGAGATGTCGTTGACGATTGCAGCGCCCGCATCCAGCGCCACGCGCGCGACTTCCGATTTAGTTGTGTCAACAGAGAGGGGAACTGAAACGCGCCGCGCCAACGACTCGATCACCGGCACCACGCGAGAAATCTCTTCTTCAGCGGAAATAGGTGCGCCGCCTGGCCGCGTCGACTCGCCGCCGACGTCAATGATGTCAGCGCCTTCGGAAACCAGCCGCTCTGCGTGGGCTACAGCATCGTCGACGGAAGCAAACAGTCCACCGTCGCTGAAACTATCAGGCGTAACATTCAAAATGCCCATGATGAGCGTTCGCTCACCAATGGGCATCCTGAAATTCCTAACTATCCAGGCCAAAATTCACAGAGGCAAACTAGGCCGGCGCCGGATTCCCGCCTGTAATCGGCGGCAGCAACGGCTTTTGCACTGGCTTCGGGGCCGGTTCCTTGAGCTGTGGTCGATCGGAATCGCCGCCGTCGGAAACCGGTGGATTCTCGTCGAGCGGCAACCCTGCGACGATCCGTCGAATCTCGACGCCGTCCAGCGACTCACGCTCGAGCAGGCACTCAGCCAACCGGATCATCGTGTCGCGATTCTCTTCGATGATCGCCTTCGCGCGTTCAAACTGCGCGGTGACGATCTTCTTCACCTGCTCGTCGATCTTGATCGCGGTGTCTTCCGAGAAATCACGATGCTGTGCGATCTCGCGTCCGAGGAAGATCTGCTCTTCCTTCTTGCCGAAGGTGAGCGGGCCCATCTCTGACATGCCGTACTCGCAAACCATCGCACGCGCGAGCTCGGTGGCTCGCTCGATATCGTTTGACGCGCCGGTGGTGATGCTGCCGAGGAAGATGTCTTCCGCGATGCGTCCACCCATCAGGATCGCGATCTGGCCCAGCAGGTATTCCTGACTGTAGTTGTGCCGATCGCCTTCCGGAAGCTGTTGCGTCACGCCGAGCGCCATGCCGCGCGGGATGATGGTGACTTTGTGGACCGGATCCGCATTCGGCACTTTCAGACCAACGAGCGTATGGCCCGCTTCGTGGTATGCAGTGACGCGCTTCTCTTCGTTCGAGATCACCATGCTCTTGCGCTCCGCGCCCATGAGCACTTTGTCTTTCGCCAACTCGAAGTCGCCCATTGCGACGAGCTTCTTGTTGTAGCGCGCTGCATTCAGCGCGGCTTCGTTGACGAGGTTGGCAAGGTCCGCGCCGGTGAACCCCGGTGTGCCGCGCGCGATCACGGAGATGTCTACGTCTTCGCCGAGCGGAATCTTGCGCGTATGGACCTTCAGAATGCCTTCGCGTCCACGAACGTCAGGTCTGGACACGACGACCCGCCGGTCAAATCGTCCCGGTCGCAGCAACGCTGGATCGAGAACGTCCGGACGGTTCGTCGAGGCGATCAGTATCACGCCGTCGTTCGACTCGAAGCCGTCCATCTCGACGAGCAGCTGGTTGAGCGTCTGCTCGCGCTCGTCGTGTCCGCCGCCGAGGCCGGCGCCGCGATGACGGCCGACGGCATCGATTTCGTCGATGAAGATGATGCACGGCGCGTTCTTTTTACCCTGTTCGAACAGGTCGCGCACACGCGACGCGCCCACGCCGACAAACATCTCGACGAAATCGGAACCCGAGATCGAGAAGAACGGCACGTTTGCTTCGCCGGCAATCGCGCGCGCGAGCAACGTCTTGCCGGTTCCCGGCGGTCCCATCATCAAAACGCCTTTGGGAATGCGTCCGCCGAGCTTTTGAAACTTTTGCGGTTCCTTCAGGAACTCAATGATTTCCTGCAGCTCTTCTTTCGCTTCCTCAACGCCGGCGACGTCCTTGAACGTCACCCGTTTCTGCTGGTTGTTGAGGAGCTTGGCCCTCGACTTACCAAACGAAAGCGCCTTGTTTCCGCCAGACTGCATCTGGCGCAACATGAATATCCAGATTGCAATTATGAACAAAAGAGGCGCCCACGTTATAAGCATGGGCCAGATGTAGCTGCTGCCCGATTCTTCCTCTACCTTCGGCACACGCGGATGGCCGTCAACCACTTCACGCGCGGCCTTCAACAGATCGTTCTTCGCGGGATCGTTGGATAGCGCGACTCGATATTCCTGACCGTTATTATCAATTGCGACAGTCTCGGTTTGTTTGACTGTCAACTGTTTTAACTGGCGGGATGTGATCATCTGATCCAGTTTCGTCAGGTCCACGTTCGTGTAGTTATTGCCACGCGGATTGACGAGCTTGTAGAGCAAAACCGCTCCCGCAATTATTAAAAGCCAAAATACAATCTGTCTTGCCGTAGAACTCAAATTCATCAACGCCTCCGACGCCGATAATACCTTATATTGCCTTCACTTGTCGCCGTCCATGGGACAAGCGACACGGATCTTTCAAATCTCTTTGATGCACCCCAGCAATCAAGGTTCCCCGAATACTTAAAAATCCGTGGTTTCAAACTCCAACCGGTTCCTCTTCCTTCTAACGCGCGATCCTCCTGGTAACTCAACCACCCTGCCACCCGTCGCACCCTCCAAAAGCTTCTCGACGGCCAACAGGTGAACCATTTCAAGCCGGCGGCTGCTACCCCGTCCCTCAGAAATCCACTGTCGCAACGCGCGGCGCCGCAGTGCGGGGGGCGCGGCAGCCAGCACCTTTACGTCCAGAACCGGCATTCCGGTTTCATCGTCAACGTGATCTAACACCGCAGCCCGCTTCAATAGTGCATCAGAATCGTTGAGCAGCACGGCCGCATCCTCGCGAAGCTGCGACGCCGTGCGCGAGAGTGCTTCGACGATCTTGTTGTTGAACGACTGCATCAGCGGCAGCAACTGCTGGCGCACTTTCACGCGCGCAAACTTCTGGTCGTCGTTCATTTCATCGCGCAAAAACTCTGTTTTCCGGAGGCGGCAATAGCTTTCCGTCTCGCTGCGACGCGCCCCCAACAGCGGGCGCACGAGTTTTATCGAGGAGTTTTTGCCGAGTGGACGCAGCAGATCCATACCGCCGAGACCGGACGCGGCACTGCCGCGCATCAGCCGCATCAGGACGGTTTCCGCCTGGTCGTCCATCGTGTGGCCGGTCAAGACGTAGTTTGCGCCTTTCCGCTTCGCCGTTCGTTCGAGGAACTTGTAACGCGCCTCCCGCGCCGCCTGTTCGAGGTTGTCCGTATTCGAACTCGCGATCTCCGCGACTTTGCTGCGCCCGACGACGCATTCGTAACCGAGCTTTCCAGCCAAATCGGCGACCCATTTGGCGTCTTTCGTGCTCGAGGATCGAAGTTTGTGATCCAGGTGGGCGACGCAGAGTTTGACGAAGAGCTTGCTGGCTGAGCGGAGTTCGTGCAGCGCGAGCAGAAGTGCGGTGGAGTCCGCGCCGCCTGAGACGGCGACGATGACGGTTTCATCGGAAATGGGCAGCTTTAGTTTCCGCCACTCGGCGAGCAACATACGCGGCAGTTGATTGAGTCGCGGTGTTCGAAATTGTCCGGGTCGCATGTGCGCCTAGACTAGAACAAGTCGGGAAGGGGGCAAAGCGCAGCGGCGCCCCCGCCAATGTAGAACGGCGGGAACGTTGCCCCTTCCTGACTTGTTCTTTTGCCGAGGACGTCTAACGCGACGAACCTGCGACAATTTGATGAAAGATTCGCGTCCTTTGTCGTTTAGAAGGACTCTCGCTCCAAGACACGTCCACGCAGTACCGCGATTCACAGGGGGGGGTTGATCAGATGAGGGTAGAGAAGCAAATACGGTTCAACGAGTGGCTGCTGGGTTCGACGATCTTGTGCCAGTCGTGCGGCTGTCTTTGGCTGGTTCCGGCTGCGCAAAAAGAGGATAGCTATTTATGCCGGCAGTGCGGCAGCGAGGTGACAAGCAGCGCGAAACCGTTGACCGGCGATCAAAGCGATAAGCGGCAAAATAGTTAGTGATCCATCATTTCGGGGTTTGCCACAAAACAACATAAAGCGGTGTTTCCTCATCAGATCATCGTCTACACGGATTTCACAGATCCTCCAGGATCGGTGTAATCTGTGTTCTCCCATAAATCCTAAGATAGAGGCTCCTGATGAAACCAAGAAGATTCCTTGCTGCGCTACTACTAGCGCTCCTCAGCTTTGCGACACTCAATCTTCCGGCACTGGCCGAAGAGGGCATGTGGACGTTCAACAACGTCCCCCGCGCCGAGATCAAGAAGAAATACGGTTTTGACGTCACGGACGAATGGTTGAAGAACGTTCGCCTCGCGTCTGTGCGCTTCAATAACGGCGGCTCGGGTTCGTTCGTCTCCGCCAACGGGCTCGTGCTCACGAACTACCACATCGTCGAAGACTTTGTCACAGAAGTGAGCACGCCGGAGAAGGACTACGCGAAGGAAGGTTTCGTCGCGAGGACGCGGGCTGACGAGATCAAGATCCCGAGTCTGGAGCTCAATCTTTTGATGAGTATCGAAGACGTGACCGCGCGGGTCAACGAAGCCGTCAAACCCGGCTCGAGCGACGCGGACGCCTTTACAGCACGTCGCGCGGCGATCGCCGCCATCGAAGGAGAATCGACGAAGGCGACGGGCCTGCGTTCCGACGTCGTGACGCTGTATCAAGGTGGTCAATACAATCTCTATCGCTACAAGAAGTACACCGACGTCCGTTTGGTGTTCGTGCCTGAATTTCAGGCTGCGTTCTTCGGCGGCGATCCCGACAACTTCAACTTCCCACGCTTCAACATCGACATGGCGCTGGTCCGCGTTTACGAAAACGATCAGCCCGTGCGTCCGGAGCACTACTTCAAGTGGTCCACCGCGGGAGCGAAGGAAGGCTCGCTTGTTTTCGTCACCGGCAACCCGGGTTCGACGTCTCGTCTCAACACCGTGGCCCATCTCGAGGAACTGCGCGACACCAGCATTCCGATCGTGATCCGTTTGCTCGAACGGCGCGAAGCGCTGCTCAAGAAGTACATGGCAATGGGCGAGGAGCAAACGCGGCAATCGCAGAACGAACTGAACAGCGTGCAGAACAGTTTGAAGGTCTATCGCGGCCAGCTTGCCGGACTGAAAGACCCCGCCTTGATGGCGCGTAAGGCAAAAGACGAAGCAGCGTTGCGCAAGTCTGTCGCGGCCGATCCGGAAAAACTGAAGATGTATGGCGGTGCGTGGGACGCGATTGCGGCCGCGCACAAGACCTATCCCACGTACATCCGCGAACGGCGCATCTTCGATCAGGCTTCTGGTTTCAACACTACTTACTTCGGCTTCGCTCGCGCGCTTGTTCGCCTCGCGGCGGAAAACGAAAAGCCAAACGCCGAGCGTTTGCCTGAGTACACCGATGCGCGTCGTGCTTCGTTGGAGCTCGGCCTCTACTCGCCTGCTCCGATTCACGATGATTTTGAAAAACTGAAACTAGCCGATTCGCTCGGCTTCATGGTCGAGCTGCTCGGCAACGATCATCCGCTGGTGAAGCAGGTGCTCGCAGGCAAGACCCCGGAAGAGCGCGCGAACGAGATCATCAGCGGTACGAAGTTGAAAGACGTTGCTTATCGCAAGGAGCTCGCGGCCGGTGGACGCAAGGCGATCGAGGAATCGACAGATCCGATGATCGTCGTCGCCCGCATCATCGACGCGAAGGCCCGTGAGATGCGCAAACGGTACGAGAGCGAAGTGATCGGCGTCGAGCGTGCCAACTATGCGAAGATCGCCCGAGCACTGTTCGACACCGAAGGCACGAAGCTCTATCCCGATGCGACTTTCACACTGCGTCTGTCGTACGGCTCGGTCCAGGGTTATAAGGAGAACGGAAAGACGATCGCGCCGTTCACGACGCTCGGTGGTCTCTACGCGCGCGCCGATCAATTCAAACACAAGTTCCCGTATGTCCTGCCGCAGCGTTGGATGGACAAGAAGTCGGCGCTCGACCTGAACACGCCCTTTAATTTCGTTTCCACGAACGACATTATCGGCGGGAATTCCGGTTCGCCGACGATCAATCAGAACGGCGAGCTGGTTGGTTTGATCTTCGACGGCAACATTCAATCGCTCGTCGGCGACTTCATGTACGACGGTTCAGTCAATCGCGCGATTTCGGTCGACTCGAGAGGCATGCTGGAAGTGCTGAAGAAGGTGTTCGACGCGAAGGAGATCGCAGCAGAGCTGACTACGAATCAAGTCTCTGTTAAGTAGTTGTAGGTCTCAACGAACACGGATGACGCGGGTTTGATCTGTGTCATCCGTGTTTACGCTTTAACTAAGCCAGCGTACTTTTCCACTAATTTTTTTTGCCCATATCCGGGAAAACTTACCGTCAACTTCGCGGATTCGCCCGCGCCCTCGCGCCGGAGCACTAGTCCACGACCGTATTTTGAATGCTTAACGTAAGAGCCGGGCGTGAATTCGCCGGAAGCTGAACTTGAAGCGCTCGGCAGCGGCTTTGGTTTGGGGGCAGGGGTCTGGCCCATCTGCCGGTTCCGCTGTTTGAAGAACGCGTCGATCGAGTCGACGCTGTTGTAAGTCTTGCCCATATACTTCTTTTTCTCGCGACGCGGCTCGTCAGGCGGTTCGACCTCGATCGCATCAGCTTCGCGCCTGAAATACAACCACGACTTCCCGAGCGACAGATCCTCCAACAACTCCACCGGCATCTCGTTCAAAAACTGCGACGGCTCTGACGCGATCTCTTCACCATAAACGCGTCGCTTCATGGCGTGCGTGACGTAGAGATATCGCTCGGCGCGCGTCATCGCGACATAAGCAAGCCGGCGTTCCTCTTCGAGATCTTCCGGATCCGCCGTCGACCGCGAATGCGGAAACAGCCCGTCTTCGAGACCGACGATAAACACCAGCGGAAACTCCAGCCCCTTCGCCGAGTGGACCGTCATCAACGTCACGGGCGCATCGCGCTTGTAGTCGTCCTGATCGGAAACCAGCGCCGAATGATCGATGAACTCGCGCAATCCTTCAATACCCTGATCGTCATAATCGACCGCGGCGTTCACGAGTTCTTCGAGGTTTTCGCGACGGCCCTGGGCTTCTTCCGTTTTTTCGGATTGCAGCCAGTAGTCATAGCCCGTCTCGACGAGTGCCGCACGAACAACGTCAGACACCGGCGACGTCGATTCAGGGTTTTCGACGGTCGCCATCTCGCTGAGACGCGTTACGATTTTCTTGAACCCGCGCAGCGCGTTGACCGCGCGCGAGCTCAACTTCTCGGGACTGTCGATGACCACCGCGATCGTTTCCCAAAGCGAGACGCCGAGGTCTTTCTGCCGCCGCTCGATCTCTTCCATCGTCGTGCGCCCGATGCCGCGCGGCGGACTGTTGATGACGCGATCGAGCGCGATCGAATCGTTTGGATTCAACGCGAGCTTCAGATACGCAATGATGTCGCGCACTTCCATGCGCTCGTAAAAACTAAAACCGCCGAGAATGTTGTACTGAAGTCCGGCGCGCCGCATCGCCTCTTCAAACACGCGCGATTGCGAGTTGGTCCGGTAAAGCACCGCCGCTCGTAAGTCGAATTCATCCCGGCGATGTTCGAGGATCTTTCCCGCGACCCAGCGTGCTTCCGCTTCGGCGTCGTAAGCCTGGTAATAACCGACGCGGCCACCGCGCGGGTTGGACGTCCACAGCGTCTTTCCTTTGCGCTGTCGATTGTTTTTGACCACGGCGCCCGCTATGTCGAGGATCGTTTGCGTCGAGCGGTAGTTCTGTTCGAGACGGATGATCTTCGTGCGGGGAAAATGGACTTCGAAGTTGAGAATGTTGCTGATGTCCGCGCCGCGCCACTTGTAAATCGATTGATCTTCATCACCGACCACTGCGATGTTCTGCTGCTTCTGCGTGATCAGGCTAATCAGATCGAACTGTAGCGAGTTGGTGTCCTGGTACTCGTCGACGAGGATGTAGCGAAACTTGTTGTTGTACTTCTCGCGCACTTCGGGAACGTTGCGCAGAAGTCGGACGGTCTTGATTAGCAGATCGTCGAAGTCGAGCGCGTTGTTCGCGTGCAGGCGATCTTCGTACATCTGATAAACGCGGGCGATCGCGGCCTTTCGTTCGTCGCCATACTCGGCGCGTGCGGCGAACGCCTTCGTATCCTCGCCGCGGTTCTTCGCCGCGCTGATCGCGGACTGTACGGCGCGCTGCGCGAGCGACTTCTCGTCGAAACCGAGATCCTTGATGCACTGCCGGATCATACGCAGCGAATCGTCTTGATCGTAGATGGTGAACCGGCGCGTGTAATTGTCGTTCAGCTTTTCGATGTCCTGACGCAGGATGCGCACGCAGAGACTATGAAATGTCGAGACGAGCGGCAGATCCGAGTCGTTGCGCGCGTGCAGTAATCGCTGTACGCGCTGGCGCATCTCGTCGGCGGCTTTGTTCGTAAACGTGACCGCGAGAATGTTCCAGGTGGGAACTTTCTTTTCCGCGATCAGGTAAGCAATGCGGTGCGCAATGACGCGTGTTTTGCCGGAACCGGCGCCGGCGAGGATGAGGAGCGGCCCTTCGGTGGCGAGCACGGCTTCGCGCTGCTGTTCGTTCAGTTGTGATAGAAATTCCGAATCCACGAGTTGTGGTTTGCATTTAAGCATAAGCCTCGAGGCAGACAAAATGGGGTTGATAATTTGAGCGCAACAACCGGATAGATTGTCTTTTTCGCTTCTTCTAATATCATCGACCATGAACGTGACTAATCCAGCCAACATCATCGACGATCGACAGTGGGACGCCATCGCCGCGAAAGATTCGCGGTTCGACGGGCAGTTCGTGTTTGCGGTCACGTCGACAAAGATCTACTGCCGTCCGTCATGTCCATCGCGGCGACCACATCGCGAGCATGTGATGTTTTTCGACTTGCCCGACGCCGCGGAGCAAGCGGGTTTTCGCGCCTGTTTGCGTTGCGAGCCGCGACGTGCGCGAGTGCTCGATCCGCAAGTTGAGCTTGTGCAGCGTGTTTGCCGATTTCTGGATGCGAGTCAAACGGAGCAGGTGAAGCTCGCGGATTTGGCGGCGCATGCCGGCGTCAGCACGTTTCATTTGCAACGCACGTTCAAGCGCATCATGGGGATCAGTCCGCGGCAGTATTTGGCAGCGCGACGATTCGGCAACTTCAAAACACTCGTTCGCGAAGGAGAACCAGTGACGCAAGCGCTTTACGATTCAGGTTTCAACTCCAGCAGCAGACTTTACGAGCACGCCCCATCGGAGCTCGGAATGACGCCGGCGACGTACGGTCGCGGTGGACGCGGCGTTGAGATCAGCTACACGATCGCGTCGTCGCCGTTGGGACAACTGCTCGTTGCTGTTACGGAACGCGGCGTGTGCGCGGTGCGCATGGCGGACACGGACACTGAACTTGAAAGAGATCTGAGCGCAGAATTTCCGGCAGCGACGATTCGTCGCGACGACGCGGCATTGCGCGAGCCGGTAAACAAAGTCCTGGATCATCTCACCAACAAAGAACCACAACTCGATCTCCCGCTCGACATCCGCGCGACCGCGTTTCAACGTCAGGTGTGGGAGAAACTACGCGCGATTCCGTACGGTCAAACAGTTTCATACGGCGAGGTGGCGAAAGCGTTAGGCAAACCAGGCGCGGTGCGTGCTGTCGGGCGTGCTTGTGCGACAAACCCGGTGGCTCTGGTTATTCCGTGTCATCGGGTGGTGCGTGAGGATCAGAGTTTGGGTGGTTACCGTT
>DASTOZ010000019.1:0-5890 GCA_035762365.1 Pyrinomonadaceae bacterium
GTTGACGCCTGATTTGCTGAGTCGCGTTTTCGACATTGAAGTCTTAGTCGATGCGCACCCGATCACGGGCGCGCCACGCGTCACGTCGCTCGCAGTTCCACGCACAGGAGAAACTAAATGAACAAGACTATTCTCGCGATCTTCATCACGCTGATCGCGGCAACGCATCTATTTGCGCAAAACGGCGGCGCGATCCACGGAGTCGTCACGGACGAAAACGGCGCGAAGGTCGCAGGCGCGCGAGTCGTGTTGAATTTCACGCCGGGCGTTCAGCTCACGACACACACGGACCAGTCGGGCGCGTTTGAGTACAAAAGACTGCGCTCCGGATCGTATTTGATCGAAGTCGTCGCCGAGGGTTTTTCAGAGTTCACTTCCGAGTCGATCCAGGTGGATCGCGGGCAGACGAAGGAGCTCGCCGTCCAACTAAAAGTCGCGGCGATCAACGCCAACGTTGTCGTCACCGCAACCGGCACGGCACAACGCGCCGATGAGGTCGCGAAGGTCATCTCGACACTCGATTCAGAACAGATCGAAGCGAAACACGAACTGACGCTCGCGGAAGCATTGCGCGGAACGCCGGGCGTGCGCGTGCAGCAACAGGGATCGCCCGGAGCGTTGACGACGGTGCGTCTACGCGGTCAACGAAACTTCGACACCTCGCTGTTGCTCGATGGGTTGCGCGTGCGCGATGCCAGCGACATCAACGGCTCGGCGCTCTCATTGATGACCGACCTCGTTCCTGTTGCGATCGATCGCATCGAGATCATGCGCGGCGCGGGCTCGTCGATCTTCGGCACCCACGCAATTGGCGGCGTGGTCAACATAATTCCGGAGGTCGGGTCGAATGGATTTCACGTCAACGCCGGATTTGAAGGCGGCGGTTTGGGAACGTTTCGCGAGCGTTTGCAGTTTTCCGGCGGCGGAAAGTCGTTTGGCTACGAACTCGGCGCGAACCGTCTCGACGTACGCGACGGGATCGACGGCGACGACGCGTACGGAAATACGGGGTTCGCCGGGCGTCTTCAGTTTCAGCCGACCGAAACGATCATGATCGCCGCAAACCTCTACGGCACGCTCGCGAACGGACGCGTCAACGACAACCCGTTCCCGCTGCCCGCCGCGTTCACGTCGTCGCAGCGATTTCCGGATGCGGTTGCGGGCGTCACGTTTCAACCAGACTTCAACAATCCGGACCAGGGTCGTCGTCAGCGATTGATCGTCGGCTCCGGAAGGTTTACACACGTCGCAAACGATCGCATCGACTACTCAGTGGCGTACCAGCGAGTTTCGAGCAACCGTCGCAACTACAATGGTCCAGATGTCGATTCGCGGTTTTCGGCGTTTGTTCCCTTCGGCGATTTCGAGTTTCTCAACGTGAACCGCGGCAACATCGACACCGTCGACAGTCGCGTGAACATTCGTTTCTCGCGAACGAACCTCGCGACTGCCGGGTTCGAGTTTGAACGCGAGTCGTTCTTTCAGAGTTCGCAGCCGTCGTTCAATGCCTTCAATAACACGACGGATCGACAACGCACGTTCGCCGTGTTTGGGCAGGACCAACTGTCGTTTCTGGATGATCGTCTACGCTTGTCGCTCGGTGTGCGCGGGCAGTGGTACCGCGTCCGAAGTGCGGACCGTCCGGGGATCTTGCAGGGAACACAAGCCGAGAGTTCGGCGACGGGTGATGGAGCGATCGCTTATTTTATTCGTCGCACTGGAACGAAGCTGCGCGCGCACGTTGGAAATGGTTTTCGGGCGGCGTCGCTGTTCGAGCGTTTCGGTGAAGGGAATTTCAGCGGTGCGGGCCTGACGCGGTTTGGCGATCCGACGCTGCGCGCCGAGCAGTCGATCAGCGCCGACGGTGGTTTCGATCAGCGGTTCGCAAACGATCGCGTGATGTTTGGTGCGACGTATTTCTACACGCGTTTGCAGCGCGTGATCGCGTTTACGGGTTTCGCCGTCGATCCGCTCGGGCTCGGACGTTTCAGTGGTTTCGAGAATCGGCCTGGCGGTCTTTCGCGCGGCATTGAAACGTATCTGAACGCGTCGCCGGTGAAGGGAATGGACCTCGGCGTCTCGTACACCTTCACCAACAGCGATCGCTCATTAACCGCGCAGGGCCTGCAACCGGAATACGTGATCCCGAAGCATCTCCTGGGCGTGACGCTGCGGCAGCGTTATCGATCGTTATTGTTCAGTGTCGACGTGAACCACACCGGTTCACATATCGCGCCCGTGTTCGAAAACAATTTTCCGTTTCGCATGGCTGAGTTGACGTTCAGCGGATATACGAAGGCGGACGTCTTTGCGAGTTACGAGACGAGGCGTACGGAACGAGTTGTATTAGTGCTGTTCGGCGGAGTCGAAAACGTTTTCGATCGGGAGTATTTCGAGAACGGGTTCCTGGCGCCGGGAGTGGTAGGACGCGGTGGGATCACCGTCAGGTTTTAACTTTGGTTCTGGTCCAGGTTGCAAGGATTATGAGTTCTGGACGCTGGTGCGTCACTTACGAGACCCGTCCTTGCAACCTGGAAGCTTCAGGATTTCTTGGTAAACAGTCCGCCGGCGAGGAAGATGACGCCGAGGAGGACGTGAATGCCGTGGTCAGCCTGGCCTAGATGTAGCGGGCCAACAACCCACATGCGATCGGGCGCTGTGCCGAGCGCCATGCCGAGAATGCCCAGCGCCAGAAAGACGACGCCGAATACGAGAGAAAAGGTTTTCGCTCCTGACAACGTTCCAGCGAAGCCGAAGTAAAGAGCGATGGCGCCCGAGACAATGTGAACGACATTGTGTGCCGGCGTCAGATGCGCCCCGAGCAGGTTCGGGGCTACGAAACCACAAACACCCACTAGCAGAAAAACGACCCCAAGAATCTTGCAAACCGTCTTTGCCATTTCTCAGTCTGCTCCTCGTTGAAAACGGTGGTAAAACTGGCGGTCACCGCGCCGAGCTATGCCAGGCGTCCGCGTTTTTCGGGAAACCCTGAGGGTGGTCCGTTCGGTGCGCCGCATGTATATCAAAGAGAGTGGCTGGTTGCCAAGTAAATCCGTGTTTTCTTGTGCGAATCCCCACCCACGTTAGTCGGTGGATCGTTCAGGCTCGACCTACTCACCGCGCCCACGACTCTTTTCAATCCCACCAACGAGAGTGGTGATCGTTCATTTCCCACCTTTGAGGGGGTAGTCGATTCCAGACCTTAGGGGTAGTCGATTTCAGACCTCAGGGGTAGTCGATTCCCAAACATCAGGGGTAGTCTTCGAGACCGCCGAGCGGTAGTGGGAACATGGATTTGCGGGTGGTATACTTGGCGCCACCCCTGTACCAACGGCTTTCCAGCAAGTGAGGTTTGTTATGTTTTTCCGCCGACTTTTGGTTGCGAGTTTTCTGCTCATCTTCACAGCGACTGCGGCAAGCGCGTACACCGTCGTGATGCGCAATGGCCGGAGAGTTGAAATCCCGAACACGTTCACGCTCACCGATTCGACGTTGACCTACGAAACAGCGCCGGGAATTCAGGTCACTATCCAAATGGCGAGCATCGACATCGCCGCCACTGAAACGGCTAATCGACAAGCGCCCGGCTCTTTTCGATCGCAAGCCGCTAAAACGGCGGAGTCACCCGCTCCGGCGCAGACGCAACAAACCCCGGCCAGACGATCGATAACGAACAAAGACCTAGAAGTCTATCGCCAGGCACGGGTCGAAAGTGAACGGCAGAGACAACAGTTAGGCCTGCCGTCTGCCGAAGAGCGACAGCGCGAAGTCGCGGAGATCGACGATCGCACACAGGAGCAAATACGAAACATACGCTCGCGTGAAGAACTCGAATTCTGGCGCAACCGTGCGCTCTCACTCGAGTCGCAGAACGCCATGACCGCCGCGCAAATCGGTGCTGCAAACAATCAGGTCAACGATTATCCGTGGGCCTATCCGTATGGTATCGGATTAGTTACCAGTGGCTTCCCATTTGGAGTCGTCGACGGTTTTCACGGATTCAATAGATTCAATAGATTCGGCTTCAATAACTTCGGTTTCAATCGATTTGGATTCAACAACTTCGGGTTCAAGTCACACTTTCCGGGGGGCTTTAGAGGTCGATTGTTGTTCACGTTTCCTAAGTCTGGCGGAGGCGGCGGCCGTCATATGGGCGGCCGAGGTGGGCGACGATAAATGACCTGGGAAACAGTTATCGGCCTCGAGATCCATGCGCAACTGAGCACCGACTCGAAAATCTTCTGCGGTTGCGCCACACGCTTCGGCGATCCACCTAACGCGAACACTTGTCCGGTATGTCTCGGCTTGCCGGGCGCGCTTCCCGTGCTGAACCGTCGCGCCGTCGAGCTCGGCGCCCGCGCCGCACTGGCGCTCGGTCTGCACATCAACCAACAGTCGATCTTCGCGCGCAAAAACTACTTCTATCCCGATCTGCCAAAGGGTTATCAAATCTCGCAGTACGATCAACCATTCTCGGCGAACGGCGAACTCGAGATCATGACTGCCGAACGCAATGCCGCGGGTCACCCGATGGAATGGCGTCCGAAGAAGGTCCGAATCACTCGGCTGCATCTCGAAGAGGACGCGGGCAAGAACGTGCACGAAGGTCTGCCTGAGGTCGATCGTTATTCGTATATCGATCTGAACCGCGCCGGGGTGCCTCTAGCCGAGATCGTTACCGAACCTGATTTCCGTTCGTCGTGGGAAGCTTACGATTACGTCAATCACGTGCGGCGTTCGCTGCAATGGGTCGGCGCTTCGGAAGCCGACATGGAGAAGGGAAATCTTCGCTGCGAAGCAAACGTCTCGGTGCGGCGCGCCGGTGACGAAAAGTTTGGCACGAAGGTGGAACTGAAGAACCTCAACTCGGTGCGGTTCATGCAACGCGCGATTGAGTATGAAGTGGCGCGGCATATCAAAGTGCTCGAATCGGGCGGTAGTCTGACGCAGGAAACGCGGTTGTGGGACGATCGGGCGATGCAGACGCGCGTGATGCGGTCGAAAGAAGAGGCGCACGACTATCGCTATTTTCCGGAACCCGATCTGCCGCCATTGATCGTGTCGGGTGAGTTTATCGAGCAGGTTCGCAACTCACTGCCGGAGCTGCCTGAAGCACGACGGCAGCGATTCGCCGATCAGTACGGACTCAGTTTTTCAGATGCTTCGCAACTCGTCGCGGACCGCGCACTCGCCGATTATTTCGAAGAGACCGCCGCCGCCTCGGGCAACGCGCGAGCTGCCGCAAACTGGATCCGTTCCGAGTTGTTGCGGGAAGTGGGCACGGCGGACGTCTCTGCCGTCGATGTTCTCGTGACGGCAAAAGAGCTCGGCGCGCTGATCCGTCTCGTCGACGACGGAAAGATCAGCGGCAAGCAAGCGAAAGACGTGTTAGTCGAGATGTTCACAAGTGGCAAAACCGCCGAAGAGATCGTCGCCGAGCACGGCCTGGTCCAGGTAAGCGATACCGGCGAGATCGATTCGCTGATCGACGAAGTGATCGCAGGCAATCCCGAGCAAGTGGCAAATTATCGGGCGGGAAAGGAAGCGTTGCTGGGGTTCTTCGTGGGCCAGGTGATCAAGGCGTCGAAAGGCAAGGCCAACCCGAAGATCGTCAACGAGCGGCTACGGGCAAAGTTGCAGGGATAGTAGGCCATGGAACTCGCGGGAAAGACGGCGATCGTCACGGGTGGAACAAAAGGTATCGGGCGGGCGATTGCGGAGGCGCTCGTGAGAGCCGGCGTCAATGTTTCGATAAGCGCGCGACACGAACATGAAATAACGCGCGCAGTCGACGAACTCAACAAAGCGGGCGGCGCCTCTGTGAACAGCCGCACTGCTGGCTTTTTCTGTGACGTTCGTGACGATGCGCAAGTGAAAGCATACTTCGCGC
>DASTOZ010000020.1:0-3364 GCA_035762365.1 Pyrinomonadaceae bacterium
TTCGATCGTGCCGATTTCCCACTTGCCGTCCGTAACCTGTCGCAACAGCTTTCCATCAGCGGTGTAGTGATAAAGGTGCTCCCAGCCGTTTCGCTCACTGGCCCATAAAAACGATCCGTCTTTCAACCAGATCGGGTTTTCGTTAATCGCAACCCACGCCTTCGACGACTCATGAACGACGTTTCGCGACTTCCCATCGCGAGCGTCGGCGAAGTTGACGTCCAAAAACGTTTGCTCGCGGTCCTGCGCCTGGAACACGATGTTCTTGCTGTCAGGCGACCATGCTACACGCGAGATCAACAGATCGGCGGGCTGATACTTGAACGTGTCGACCCAACGAATGTCGCCGCCGGTCGCATTTACGATGCCGAGCTTGACGACCGGATTCGGCGCGCCCGCTTTGGGATACGCCGTGACCTCCACGTTCTGATACCACGGAATATGATCCACGACGGTGAACTCCGGCACCGGCGTCTCGTCAAACCGCAGAAACGCGATCGTCGTCGAGTCGGGACTCCACCAGTACGCGCCGAAGTCGCCGCGGCCATACAACTCTTCCTGGTAGACCCAATCCAAACGCCCGTTGAGAATCTTGGCGCTGCCATCGCGCGTCAACGCGCGCTCGCGACGCTGCATGCCGAGGTCTTCGACGTAGAGATTGTTCTCACGAACGAAGGCGATCATCTTTCCGTCAGGACTAAAACCCTCGCCGACTTCCGGTTCTGGTGTGCTGGTGAGTCGAATCGCGCGATCGCTGCCAAACTCGTAATAAAAAAGATCGTTGGCCCAGTTGATCAGCACCGCGGTCTCCGCGGGATTCATGTTGTAATTGCCACGATTCGCGAGTTGACGAGCATCCGCCGCACTTACACCAGGCAAAGCCTCAAACGCAGCTTGCATTTTTGCGGCGTCGAAGAATGGCGTCGTTTGACCGGTCGCGGCGTTCACTTTTTGCAAACGCGGCACGTCGCGGCGCGAGGCTTCGTTTGTGATCAGGTAGTGATTGCCGTCTTTGAGCCAGCGAATCGTCGGCGTGGCGCCGTTGAAGTTGACTCGCTTCGCGGGATCGAAAATGTCGTCGATAGTAAGAAGTTTTTGTTGGGCCTGACCAATGACACTGAAGGCCAGCAAGAGCGCCAGCGCGAAGGTTGGACGATTGAGCAACGCGTTATTCTCCTACGAGTTTGTCTTCATTCGGAATCAACTTCTTGATGAGTGGAACCATCAGGCCAAGCACGACTGCCGCGGCCACAAGCGCGAGCGTGGTTGCGATGAACAGTTTTGGCATCTGATCGAGTTTTTTCGGATCGACATGACCACCAACCAAACCGGCAATCAGATTCCCGACCGAGCTCGCAAGAAACCAGATCCCCATCATCTGGCCCACGTATTTTCGCGGCGATAGCTTCGTCATCGACGAAAGACCCACAGGACTCAAGCACAACTCGCCAACGGTCTGAAACAAGTAACTGACGACCAACCACATCGGCGACACCTTCAAGCCCCCGCCACTGCCGACTACCAAATTCGCAGCCAGAATCATGATTGCGAAGCCAATCGCCGCAAAAAATAATCCCAAAGCAAACTTCGCCGGACTCGGAGGATTCTTGCCGCGCTTTCCCAGTGCCATCCAGATGGACGCGAACACCGGGGCAAGCAGAATAATGAAAAACGAATTGGCCGATTGGAACCACGTTGCCGGAATCTCCCAACCAAAAACGACGCGGTCCGTGAAGTCTTTGGCAAAAAGATTGAGTGAGGTCGGTGCCTGTTCGAACGCGGACCAAAATATCGCAGCGAATACAAATAGAATCGCGATTACGACGATTCGTTTTTTCTCTTCTGTCGTTAGTCCACCGAATCCCAGCACGTAGGTAAAGTACAAGGCTGCCGTTCCAACAAGTACGTAGGTCATATATTGACCCACTACTTGCGGATTGATGGTGATGACGCCGGTCGCAGCCAGTATGACCACAAGTGCAAGCAAGCCAAGTCCAATCGCCAATCCGAGCTTCATTCTCGTTTGATCTCGCGCCTGCTTCACCGGATCCGGATCGCGGGAGATGGTCGTACCAAGATCTCCGAGAGTCCTGCGCGCGTTCAGAGCAAACCACCCCAAACCAAGCAACATACCTACACCCGCAAGTCCGAACCCCCAATGCCAGCCGAGTTTTTCACCAAGAATGCCGGTGGCAATCTGACCTACGGTGGCGCCGGTGTTGATGCCCATATAGAAAATCGAAAAGCCCGCGTCACGTCGCGCTCCACCTTCGGGATACAAATCGCCGACGATGGCTGAGATGTTTGGTTTGAGCAGGCCGGTGCCGAGAACGATGAGTATCAGTCCCAGGAAAAACGGCACTCTCGAGTGGGCAAAAGAGGAGAGTCCGATTGAGATGTGGCCCAACGAGATCAAAACTGCGCCCAGCATGATCGCCCGCCGCAGTCCCAACAACCTGTCTGCTACCCAACCGCCCGGCAACGATGCCAGGTAAACACTCGCTGCGTAGATACCGACGATCGCACTTGCCTGGGTTCGTTCAATGCCGAACCCACCTTCCCTGAGGGCGGCGGCCATGAACAGAACGAGCAGCGGGCGTATCCCGTAGTACGAAAACCGCTCCCACATCTCGGTGAAGAACAGCGTCGATAACCCGCGTGGGTGACCAAAGAAGCTGCGATCCTCAGCGGCTGATGGGTATACGGCCGCCTCTGTCGTTGTGCTCATAGAACGGATTCCTCTGTTGCAGCAGATTTAGAAACGGAAAGACCGTGAGCATTCAGCCAAAAGGCGGGCGGGAGTGTCAAGGCGAGATCCGTGTTGTCCAAAGGTTTAGGACAACACGGATCGCGCGCGCTATTCGGTAGCGGCGACGACTGAGTCGACGTTGAGCTTAAATTCCTGAGCGGCTTCTTCCGGAGGAAGCACAGGGTGGTATGTCTTTCCGTAACGCTCGGAGATGATCTTCACGTACTTTTGCGTTTCGTTGTAGGGCGGAATGCCGTTGTACTTGTCTACCGACCCTTCGCCAGCGTTATAACCTGCGAGCGCGAGTTCGACGTTGCCTGAAAATCGCTTCAAGAGCCATTTGAGGTACTTGGTACCGGCGTCGATGTTTGCAGCCGGATCGCTTCGATCTTCACAACCAAAACGGTCCGCAGTGGCAGGCATCAACTGCATCAGCCCAACCGCGCCTGCATGCGACTTTGCGTCTTTCACATACTTCGATTCCTGCCAGATCACCGCATGAATGAACCGCGGGTCTACACCTTCGCGTTCACCGGCGTCGAAGATCATTCGATCGATGTCAGCGGCTCCCGACGTCGGAATGTCGGCGGGAATTGGTCTCAATGCTGGGGCCGG
>DASTOZ010000021.1:0-3869 GCA_035762365.1 Pyrinomonadaceae bacterium
GGGTTCGGTGGCATTTTCAACGATGCGGTGAATGAGCTGTACAAGACGGGCGCGCTGCAGCCGCGTGTCGTGCAGCCGTCACCGGCGTTGCTGACGGCGATGGCTGATGTGTCGCAGTTGATCATCAAGTGGGATGATGCGCTCGCGAATCGCATTGCGGCGGACAATCTGTTTCTCGATGTTCCGGCGGAGGTGCGAAAGACGCGGTGGCAGGCGTTGGCGAAAGATCATGGTGTGTGCAAGCCGGGGACGTCGATCGAGCCTGAGAATGCGTTGCGAGGAACGTGGAAGATGATGTGTGAACGCGGCTGGCTCGAGGTTGGGATCACGCTTGCGCCGACGATGCCGCCGAAAGTTCAGTTGGTTAATGTCGCGCCGGTGTTGCCGCCCAATGCGGAGATGACGCAGATGATCGAAACGGTTGGGAAGCTGCTCGTTGCGTGGGACGCGGATGTCGTTAAATCGATTGCAGCGCCGTCGTTGGATGTCGAACGAACGCGTCGTCATCTTGCGGCAGCGTCAGCCTGGGGTGCGTGTCGAATTGGGGAGACGTTGAGCGGCAACGGAGAACGCAGCAGCACCGTGCGAGTCACTTGTGAAAAAGGCCCGCTAGCCGCACGCGTTTCGCTCGACGCGAATACGAAGAAAATGACGGGCGTTGATCTCTTTCCGCTTCGCGAGCAGCGCTGCGTGCCCTAGTGCGAGACTCATTGCAGATCCGCTAGCGGGAGACACATGTAAAAGAAGAATCGAAATCAACCCAGTCCGGCGCGGCGTTGCATCTCGCGCAGGGTGTCGGGAATGAATGATGTGATTTGGTAGGTTTCTTCGCGACCGTCGGCGTAAGTTTGGTAGAGATTGAAGTCGGGCAACGAGAGACAACTGAGCGGCGACTGCCGTTCGCAACCAGTGTCGAGCCCGACCGCACTGTGTGAAATGTAAATCCCATGCCGCCCAAGCCGCCCACGCAACGGCAACAATGGCGTCGGCGTGTGGCCGAAGATGCACGGCTTCCCGCGATAGTTCTTGTAAAAATCCATGTTGCGCATCCACAGCAGCGACATCGGTGAACTCTCGCGCGGGTGCTTCCCCTCATCGAGCCCCGCATGCACGTAAATCGCGTGATCGTCTTCGTAATAGAACGGCAAACTGCGCATGAACTCGAGATGTTCGACCGGCACAGCACGCTCGAGCGTGAGCCTCATCTCTGCTTCACCAGTCTCAGGATCGGCCCACGCCGCCTGACCTGTGTACTGCTCGAACGTTCGTTGCCCACCCACCACCGGTGTTAACCAGATCGTCGGTTCTCCCTCGAGAAAGTCCATCATCATCTGCTCGTGATTTCCGCGTAGACAGATGACGCGCTCCGGATTCTCCTTACAAAACTTCATCACGTGTTCGACGCAACCGGGGGCATCGGCGCCGCGGTCGATCAGGTCGCCGAGGAAAACGAGCGTGTCTGTTTCCGGATCTCGCGGCAGCATGTCGAGCAGGTTGAGGAGCTGCGCGCAACGTCCATGGATGTCACCAACAACGAAAGTTCTCATTCAGACTGGTTCCCGGGCTCTACACTTTGGCTCTTGATGCGCTCCATCAGTTCGAGGAAGCGTGGATCTTCGTGCATGTCGGCCCAATTCGGATCAGATTCGAACCAACGATAATTCTCGTTACCAAGATTGATCGCAGTCTCCAGCCATCTGAGTGCTTCTACCTGACGGCCCTGTAGGAGGTAGGCGGAGGCGAGCCAATAAGATATATCGTAATCGGCCTCCGCCACCAGTCTGACTTTCTGCGTGAGTTGTTCGTTAGCTTTCGTGTGTTGTCCCTGCGCACTGAGCGCGATCGCGAGGACCGGGCGGATACCGTCCATCTGCGGGTGCCGCACCAGCACTTCGGAAACAATCCTGATCGTCTCGTCGACCTCGCCGCGATAAAAGAGCACGCATGCGCGAATCACCTTGATCATCGGATGCTCCGGCTCGAGCTTAGCGCCCAAATCCAGCTCGCGCAGTGCCTGATCGTATTCCTTCTGGTACATGAAGATGCGCGCGCGGTTGTAACTCGCCAGCACGCGCTCGCCCGGATTGAGCTTCACCATGCGATCGTAACTGCGCATCGCTTTCTCGTAATCGCCATCAAGCCGCGCTACGACGCCGCGTACAAACTGCACGCCCGGATCGTTCGGATACTCTTCGCGCAGCACTTCGACCGAGGTTCGCGCCTTTTGCTTCTGCCCTTCGGTGAGATAGATGAACACCATCTGCATGCGAGCTTCGAGCAGTTTGGGATCGAGCGCCAGGGCCTTCTTGAAGGCGTTCTTCGCTTTGTCGTGGTCGCCGGCCTGGCCCAGGCCTTTCAAGACCCGGTTCACGTACGAACTGCCGAGTGCTGAATAAGCAAGCGCGAAGTTCGGATCGATCTCGAGTGCCCGGCGGAAGTGTTCGATCGACGAATCGAGCTGTTCGCGTTCAACTGTGTGATAGATGAACTGCGCGAGACAGTCTCGGCCGCGGAGGTATTCTTCGGAAGCAGCGGCGTCGGCCATGCTCCCTTTCGCGAGTGCGACCTTTTCGTCGGGGCTTAGTTCGAGACGCAGACCTTCGACGATGCGGTGCACGATCGTGTCCTGCACGCCGATCACATCGCTGGCGTCCGCGTCGATTCGTTCGCTCCAGAGGATCTCGCTAGTGCGCACGTCGAGCAGTTGAGCGGTGACGCGCAATCGATCGCCGGCTCGCAGAAAGCTGGCGGTCAGGATCGCGTCGACGCTCAAATCACGTCCGGCCTCTGCCGGATCGACTTCGCGGTTCTGATACCGCACGATCGCCGACGAAGGCCGCACGACCAGCGAACGTACACGCGCGAGTTCCGTGATCGCAGCATCGGCGAGCGAGAACTGGTAGAAATCCGTTTCCTTATCGTTACCGACGTTCTTGAACGGCAGAATCGCGACACTCTTTCGATCGCGATCGCCGAGACTCGTCATCGGACTCTCGTGTGCTTCCGCAACCTTTCCCGACGGTTTCGCTGAAACGCTCGACGTGCTGTCGCCTGTCAAACTGCCGGTCAACCAGCGCAACGCGCGCTTCATCGGGTTGCGCGGCGTCAGATGCGTTGGCGCCATGGGAGCGGTCCCGTCGTCGACTCCCGGCACCTCCGAACTAACCTCACGCATGACGGCGCGCAGGTCGTTCGCAAAGTAGAAGATCTTCTGATAACGGTAACGCGGATCTTTCGCGAGCGCTTTGTCGAGGATCGATTGCAGTTGCGCCGGGATGCGTCCGGGACGGACTTTCGCCAGCGGTTCAGGTTCGTCGTGCAAGACAGCATGACGAACTTCGATGGCGGTGCTGCCGCGGAAAGGCCACGTGCCGGCGAGCATCTCGTAAAGCAAAACTCCGGTCGAGAAGATGTCCGCGCGCGAATCGACGCGATCGCCGCGCGCTTGTTCGGGCGCTGCGTAGGTCGCCGTGCCGTACGGGATGCCGAGTTCAGTTATTTCAGTGTGGTGAATGCCGGAAGTTCGCGCCGCCTCTTCGTCGAGGAGTTTTGCCAGGCCGAAGTCGAGAATCTTGACCTGGCCCGTCGGCGTGACCATCACGTTGCCCGCCTTGATGTCACGATGAATGATGCCACGCGCGTGCGCCGCGGCGAGTGCGTCGGCGGTTTGCAAGGCGATCGACAACGCACTTTCGAGAGACAGTGGGCGTCCGTTGACCAACTGCCGGACGTTGCGCCCTTCGATGTACTGCATCACGATGAAGTGAATGCCGTCGATCTCATCGAGATCAAAAATGGTGCAGATGTTTGGGTGATCGAGCGCGGAGGCGAGGCGCGCTTCGCGCTCGAAACGCTTCAAATTCGCCTCT
>DASTOZ010000022.1:0-6113 GCA_035762365.1 Pyrinomonadaceae bacterium
ATCGCGCTGAAGTTCAGTGAAAAAGCGCGAATTTCCCCGGAAAAACTGGGAGATTACGTAAGCAAGCATCCGGGCTCCGTGTTTACACCCACGGGCGTTTTACGGCTGATCCTGACGGAAGACGAACAGGACAATGTTTTGGAGTTTGCTCGTGACGTGTTGCTCCGCATTCAGGCCGCGGATTAGAATCCGCCGGAAAACCAACTAGGAGTTACTTTAGTGAAAGTAAGATATTTTGTTGCAGTAGCAATCCTCATGGCGTTCTTCGCCCCCGCCGTTTTCGCCCAGGAAGGTGAGACGACCATCGTCGACGAAGTTATCGTCCAGGTAAACGACGACGTCATTACGCTCTCGATGTTGAAGCGCGAGACGGAAGAACGCATCCGGGCGCTCATGCAGAACGGCATGTCCGAGCAACAGGCAAGGGACGAAGTCGCTAAGCACGGGCCGGAACTGATCGCCACGCTCATCAACGAAAAACTGCTGCTGCAAAAGGGCAAAGAGCTCGACATGGCAGCCGACATCGAAGCCGAAGTCAACCGCCGCATGTTGCAGATCGCGCAGGAGCAGGGGATCAACTCGATCGATAAGCTCATCATTGCGATGAAGGAGAGCAAACTCGATTACGAGGAGATTCGCGGGACCATGCGCATCGAGATGATGAAGCAGGCGGTGTTGCAGCAGGAAGTCGATCGCCGCGTCTACCTCGGGTTTTCGTCCGCCGAAATCAAGAAATACTTCGATACCCACCCCGACAAGTTTCGCAAACCGGAAGGCGTCACGCTCTCTGAGATCTATTTGTCGACCGCAGGCAAAGATCCCGCAGCAGTGCAGGCGAAGGCGATGGAGTTGATCGCGCAGGCGCGCGCGGGCGGCGATTTCTCCAAACTTGCCGCAGCCAATTCCGAACGCGAGAAGAACGGCAAGCGATCGGCGCCGGAAGACGGCGGTAAGGTCGGCGAGTTTGATCTGCCCAACCTCCGCGAGGATCTGGTAGCGGCTTTGAAAAACGTACCGGCGGGTGGCGTGACCGAGCCAATCCGGACGCCGGAGGGCATCCAGATTCTTCGCGTCGACGCGCGCACTCCCGCCGGATCGACGCCGACCTTCAACGACAATCGCGTTCGCGAAGCGATGTTGATGGAGCGTCAGGCGAAGGAACGCGAAGACTATCTCCAGAACCTTCGGAACGAAGCGTTCATCAAGATCACCGAAGCTCATCGTGCCTCAGTCGAACCGCTCTTGAAGATCAAACCGCCCACGGCGGCCAAGAGCAGCGACAAAGACGACGAGAAGAAGAACAAGAAGAACTAAACACTGATTGATACCGATAACACGCATCGCCATCCTCGGTTTGATTGGTGTTATCGGTTTTAATCTGTGGCTACAAAAACCCATCACGAAGCCACGCATCGTCGTCTACAAGAAGGACCGCAAGCTCGAGCTCTACTCCGACCAGAAACTCGTGAAATCGTATCGGGTCGGACTCGGCTTCAGCCCCGTCGCCGACAAACAGCGTGAAGGCGACGGCGCAACGCCGGAAGGCGACTTCTACGTCTTCGTGAAAAACAACAAGAGCGCTTACTACCTGTCGCTCGGCGTGAGTTATCCGAACGTCGAAGATGCCGAGCGCGGGCTGCGCGACGGGCTGATCACAAAGGCGCAGCACGACGCCATCGTCGAGGCCCACCGGAAGAAAACCGCGCCGCCGCAGTACACGAAACTCGGCGGTCTGATCTACATTCACGGCAACGGCGCAAAAAGTGATTGGACATGGGGCTGCGTCGCGTTGGAGAATGAGGACATGAAGGAATTGTTCGACTCGGTAACGGTCGGCACTCCAGTTACGATAAAACCCTGATCCCGGAAACCAAAATTATGAAAACAATTCTCCCACTCACATTGCTGCTGCTCCTCATGACGGCCGGCACCGCTGTTTCTCAGACTCCGATCAAGGCCCGCACAGAGTCGGGCAAGGACGTGATCCTGTCGCCTGATGGCACCTGGAAATACGCGACTGAAGTGGCTCCCGGCGCACACACCAGCACTGCCGCCACGATGACCAGAGCCGCGAATGCAAAGTCGGTTTACAAAGCTCCACACGGCGGCTTCTCGATTTGGTACGACGACTCAAAGTGGATCCTGGCGCCGAAGGCTGACGAGGAAGGCCGCATTGAGTTCAGACTGAAGCGCGGCGATGGATACGCCGTCGCGATTATCGAAGAGCTGGGCATGCCTTCGTCGACGCTGAAGGAGATCGCGCTCGAGAACGCCAAGAGCGCCGCGGCCGATACCAGGATCGTGTTCGAGGAAACGCGAACGGTGAACGGCAAGGAAGTGTTGTGCATGAAGATGGAAGGCTCGGTTAAAGGAATTCCTTTCCGCTACTATGGCTATTACTACGGCGGAAAAGCCGGGAGCATCCAGCTATTGACGTTTACGGGAACTCAGATTTTCGCGAAGTACGAGCAGGACTTTCTCGAGTTTCTCAATGGCCTTCAGATAGACGAATCGAAATTGTGATGCCGGAGTTAAAGCCGTTTAAGATTCGTGACGTCGAGATCAACCCGCCGCTGGTTCTTTCGCCGATGGCGGGCGTGACTGACGTCTCGTTTCGCCGTTTGTTGAAGCGGCGAGGCGGTGTCGGTTTATCTGTTTCCGAATTCATCTCGGTTGAAGGTCTCACGCGCAGCAATCCGAAGTCGAAACGGCAGATGCGATTTTACGAAGACGAGCGGCCGTTCGCGGTGCAGATCTTCGGCGGGCAGCCGGAACGAATGTGCATGGCGGCAGAGATGGCTGAAGAGGTCGGCGCCGACATTCTCGACGTCAACTGTGGTTGTCCCGCGCCAAAAGTCGTCAAGCATGGCGGCGGTTCAGGTTTGCTCAAGGACCACACGCGCCTGGAAACGATCCTGAAAGAGATCAAGAAAGTGATCAAGATTCCGCTGACGGTGAAGATCCGCGCGGGCTTTTACGATCACACGATCAATGCCGTCGAGACTGCGAAGCTCGCCGAAGACTGCGGCGTCGAACACATCGCGCTGCACGGCCGCACCAAAGAGCAGGGTTATCGCGGGCTGGCAAACTGGGACCTCGTTCGTCAGGTAAAGGCCGCAGTGAAGGTGCCGGTGTCGGGAAGCGGCGACGTCACGACGATCGAGGGCGCTTTCGATAAGTTTCGTGAGACGGGTTGCGACGGCGTGCTGATCGGTCGCGGCGCGATGGCGAACCCGTGGATCTTCCGGCAGATCGAAGATGCGATGCACGGACGTCCAATCTTCGAACCGTCACTCGCGGATAAGCGCGCGATCCTGCACGAGTACTTCGACATGTTGCGCGAAGACATGCCCGAGACGCCGGCGATCAATCGCATGAAACAATTGGCGGGACAGTTCACGCGCGGATTGCAGGGCGGCGCTTTGTTCCGCACGTCGATTTATCATTCGCATTCGGTTGAAGAAGTGCTGGATCGGATTGAAGAGTATTTTGAAGCGATTGAGAATGGCCGTCCTTACTACGGCGAAGCCGGCGCGCCCGTTGAAGACGCGCCGGAGCTCGATTCGTGCGAAGCTGCTATCGCTTAGTGGTTTGCTTTTGCTGTTGTCCGCGCTGGTTTTCCCTTACCCTCGTCGAGTTCGACCGGCGCCGGGTATCCCTTCTGAGCAACATTCGGAATCTCAATTATCACTTCACCCCTTTTTCCCGTCGGCGACTTGAGTGCTTTCAGCATCTCGGCCTGTTTGTCCGCGGGTAGCTGTTCGAACGTCACACCGTGTGCGGCGAGGACCTTGCGCAAGTTGTCTTCGGTGTTCGTATTCTGCTCGTAAACGTCTTTGTAGATGTGGAGCTTTCCGTCCTCGATGACGATCGTCTCGTAGCGCAACTCGACCGGTATTGATTGTTCCAGCTTGATTTCGTGCGTTTCAGTCCGCTCTTTGATGTAGGAACTGGCTTTCTCCTCGCCAATCTGAGTGTTCGCTGCCTGCGCGAGTCGCAGCGCGAAGTCTTTGATCTGCGGGTTCGTCAAACCGACGCAGCCGTGCGAAGCAAACGTGCCGATCTTTGCGGGCGCTTTCCCGCCGTGAATCAGGTTAGGTAGACCGATCGGGATCTTGATCCATCCGAGCGGGTTGTTCTTGTCACCTGCCTCGATCGTCTCGCCGACCTTTACGTTGTTCATCTCCTCCGCCCATGCTTCGTCCGGCACGGTCCAGGTTGGGTTGAAGATCACGCTTTCAGCTTTGCGCAATCCCGTTGGCAGCGGAAACTCCGGCGTGCCGATGCCCACTCTGTACGACTTGATCAACGAGCCGTCGTCGAAGATGTCCATGCGGTACGCGGGTATGTTGACGACCACGCGCGTATCGGTCGGGATCGCATTTGGACCAGGCAGCATTTCCGGGCTCGGCTGGGCCTGTGCGACAGATTTCGACGCTTCAGGTGATGGTGACGGCGCGGTGGGCGCCGTTGGTGCTGATGAGCTGCTGTTCCTATTCGGATCCATCACACAACCAGCAAGAAACACGGACAAGATCAAAATAAGCAGGATTCGATTCATTTTCATTGCTCCTTTGACCCTCGCTGGAGCAACGAGCGTTCCTGTTATCTAAGCGAAGAAATCCGTGTCTGCACCTGTATTCTGGACTATTACCGGACACTTGAACGGAGCAATGGGTACGGATTGATGTTCGTGCCTTCCCAGTAACGCTTCGGGTCAGAAACCGCTGTGATCGAGAAATGAAGATGATAATTTCCTGCGCCCGCGTTTCCGGTGTCGCCGACGTAAGCGATCACCTCGCCTTGCCGCACCACTTTTCCTTCTGCGAGACCATCAGCGTAACCCTGGAGATGAGCGTAGTAGTAGACGGTTTTTTCGTCGGCGCTCAGTTGATAGATCGTCGTGCCGCCGCGGTCGCTTTGAAACAACTTGAGTATCCTGCCTGAGGCTGCGGCGATCACGGGCGTGCCTGCCGGCGCCGCGATGTCGATCGCATCGTGTACACGGCCTTCTGCTCTCGCATCGTCAAACGTATCGAGCAACTGATCGGGGCGCACACCCGCGACCGGCACGATCAGATCGACCTGACCTACGAAGCTGGATGGAACTTGCGGTGTTGGTTCAGGTTCGGGTGTAGCTGCCGGCGCCGGTGTCGAGACCGGTGACGGGACGGGTGATGATCTTGATGTAAATGTTTCGGTTGGAGCGATCTGTGTAATCTGTGTTTCGACCGGCCGCTTGATCGTTATGGAAAGCCAGACCAATCCTATGACCGAAATCCAAATAACACAGATTAAAACTCGCAACACGATCGGGCGCATGCCCATTAGCTAGACAAGTGACGTTCCATACCCAGCGGCAACAGCGGCCGTGGCGCCGTTCCACCGAAAAACCAACTGGCGCCAACACGTAACCGATGATGCCAGGTCGGCAACCGCCCCGTGTACAACGCGAACCGCGCCTGTCTCGCCAGTGCTCCACCGAACGCTTTTCCACCAGCCAGCAGCACCGCCCCGCGTTCCGTGCCCAGACTCAGCGCTTCGCCCAGCTCTTCAAAATGTTTCGTCTCGAGATCGAGGCCCGAGAGAACCGCTTTAACGTTATGCGCCGCGAGATGGGCCTCCTGCAACGCGAGTTGGGCCGTGCCCGGGAGTGTCGGATCGGCCGGCGGGCAACAGGCGATGTCGCCGAGTGCAAACACGTTGTCGTACTGCGCGAGCTGCAATGTTGGTCTGACTTTGATCAGACCGCGCGAGGTCTTTTCGACGTTGAGTTGTTCGACCAGTGGCCGCATCTTGACGCCGCCGGTCCAGACGACGGCCGCGGTCTTCAACTCCTCGCGAATGCCGCCGTGCTCGAAGGTGACGCTGTCGCTGGTGACTCTTACCACGCGCGTCTGGGTGTTCACCTCGACGTGCGCTTCACGCAACGCTTCGTCGACAAACTCGCGAATCTGTTCGCCCATTCCAGGAACGACGCGGTCGCCCATTTCGAAAACAAGCACCCGCGGTTCGCCCTGCAGCGCGCGACGTTTGACCGCATCGAGCAGCAGGTCCGCCATTTTTGTCGACAGTTCGCAGCCGCTGGCGCCCGCGCCGACGACGACGAACGT
>DASTOZ010000023.1:0-13837 GCA_035762365.1 Pyrinomonadaceae bacterium
GTCGATCTCAATTCCTACTACGTGCTCGCCTTGAACAAGAGCGCCGACATTTCTGTTATCGATCCACTGTTAGGGTTTGGCGGCAGCAAGTTGCTCACGCTCGTAATGATGAAGAGCCCCGGCGAAGACTGGCTCCTGACCGGCGATGGCGAAAAACTCTTCGTCACATTGCCGCTGATAAATCAGGTGGCGGTGATCAGCACGCGAACATGGAAAGTCACGAACTATGTAGACACCGGAGTCAAACCGACTCGCATCGCGCTGCAACCGGACCAGCAATACGTTTGGGTCGCGAATGACGGCGATGAAAAGGACGGCGGCGTGACGGTGATCGAAACCGCGAGCCTGAAAGTGGCTGCAAAGATTCCAACGGGCGCCGGCTCGCACGACCTCGTCATCAGCCGCGACAACCGTTTTGCGTTTGTGTCGAATCGTGAGAGCGGAACGGTTTCGATCATCGACGTTCGCACGCTCGCGAAACTTCGTGACGTGGAAGTTGGCGGCGGACCGGTTTCGATGTCTGTTTCTGAATTGAGCAAGGCCTTGTACGTCGCCAGTGAGGGCGATGGAACCGTGACGGTAATCGATGGCCAGACGCATCAGGTTCTTGCTCGCATGAAAACCAAATCCGGCGCGCGCTCGATTCGTTTCGCGCCCACGGGCCGTTATGGATTCGTGCTAAACACAAAAGAGAGCTCGCTCCATATCTTCGACGCGGCTTCGAATCGCGTGCTGCATGACATAAACACCGGCAAGTCTCCGGATCAGATCATGTTCAGCGATACGTTTGCCTTCGTCAGATCGCTCGGCACCGAGAGTGTAGAAATGCTGCGACTCGGGACGATCGGGAAAGAGGTCGATATCACTGAGTTCCCTGGGGGACAAGCTGCTCCCGGACAGGGTCCACGGCCGGTACGTGCCGACTCGATCGCTCTCGCTCCGGAAGGAAATGCCGTTGTCGTCGCGAATCCAGTTGACAGAGTTCTCTACTACTACAGCGAAGGAATGGCCGCGCCGATGGGGAACTTTCAGAACTATCGTCGTGAACCACTAGCTGTTTTGATCGTCGATCGCGCCTTGCGCGAGGTCCAGCCCGGTGTTTATTCGACCACGATCAAGTTGCCAGCCAGTGGTTTCTACGACGTTGCATTCCTCAACGATTCTCCGCGCGTGGCCCATTGCTTTGAACTGAGTGCCGAGGTCAATCCGATGCTGAAGGAGAAACCGCAAGTGGCGCTCAGCATCGAGCATCAGGTGAAGGAGCACAAGCTCTCGGTGAACAAAGACTTCGTCTTCCGCTTCAAACTCATCGACACGGCGACGGGCAATCCCAAATCAGATCTACAGGACGTGCAGGTGTTGACGTTCCTAAGTCCCGGCATTTGGCAGCGCCGCGACGTCGCGAAGTCAGTCGGCGGCGGAGTCTACGAGCTCAAGATCAGCGTGCCTCAGACCGGACTCTACATGTTGTTCGTCGAGTCTTCTTCGATGGGCGTGCGTTACGCAGACCTTCCTTACTTGATGCTGACAGCAACCGAGTAAGCACATACGAGGGAAAAAAATGAGTACAAAGCAAACTACGTTCAGAGTTCTTGTGCTCGCGGCAATGCTCTTCGTGGGAGTTGAAGTAAGGACGCAGGCACTCGTCGATCGCGGCACGCCTTCGCACGCGACCGGGAGTTTAAAGCAACAAACGGCGACTTATGTTTGTCCCATGCATCCTGAGGTGAAGTCGGCGAAGCCCGGTCGGTGCCCGAAGTGCAAAATGGATCTGCAAAAGCAGAAGGTTGAGAGCAGCGCCGCGGTTGAACGTCATAGTAAAGCTGTGGCGGCGCCGGCGGCAGCCCCGGATCCCGCGCGGCCCAATCGTAACAAAATGGTGATTCCGGACGTCGAGGTGTTGGACCAGCAGGGCAACGAACTTCACTTCTATACAGATCTGATCAAAGACAAGACGGTTGCGATCAACTTTATTTTCACCAACTGCACCACCATTTGTCCGCCGCTCGCGGCTACCTTTGCTCGTCTGCAGAAGGAGATGGGTGACAGGATTGGCAAAGATGTGCACCTCATTTCTATCAGCGTGGATCCACTCACCGACACACCTGAACGGTTGAAAGCCTGGGGCGCAAAGTTCAAAGCCGGTCCGGGTTGGACCTTTGTGACCGGCGAGAAACAGGAGATGGACAAGTTGCTGAACGCGCTTGGCGCGGCAGTGTCCAAACGAGAAGATCACACGCCATCATTGATCATCGGCAACGACGCGAAGGAAGTTTGGACGCGGACTTATGGTCTGGCAAGGATTAGCCAGATCATGGGTGTGATTCAGAACGTGATGGATGGCAAAGTTGAAGAAACCTCGAAGTCCGCGGAGGATAAACCATGAAGGTGAATCCATTAGCGGCGAGCTTGCTGGCCCTCATCTTTTCCGGGGTGATGGTACTGGGCCAATCCGCGCCGCAAAAGGCGAAACCACCCGAACCAGCGTCGTTGCCAAAAACTGAAGATGGACCGGCGGCGGCAAAGAAGTCAGCTGCCGAGAAGTACTTTTCCGACGTGGAGTTGATCGATCAAGACGGCCGGAAGTTGCGCTTCTATACAGATGTGCTCAAAGATAAAGTAGTGGCTATCAACACCTTCTTCACGACCTGCACGAGCATCTGCCCGCCGATGAATCGCAATTTTGAAAAGATGCAGGAAGCACTCGGCGACCGGCTTGGCAAGGATGTGTTTCTCGTCTCGATCAGTGTCGACCCCCAAACGGACACGCCTACTCGGCTGAAGGAATATGGCAAGCGATTTCACGCGAGGCCCGGCTGGCTTTTTCTCACCGGTAAAAAAGAGAACGTCGACTGGGCACTCTACAAGTTGGGCCAGTACGTCGAAGCCAGAGACGACCACACCAGCATCTTTATCATCGGCAACGAGCCGAAAGGACTTTGGAAAAAAGCTTTCGGGCTGGCGAAAGCGGATGAGTTGATCAAAATTCTCGAGGACGTGATTAACGACCGATGATTAATAAACTCACACTGATTCTGTTGATTGGAGTCGTCGGTTTCGTGATGTGGCGCGGAGAGCCGGTGGTCCACTCACAATCCCAGGGGCGCGAACTCACAATCCAGGAGAAACGCGGCAAGGCGTTTTATCTGAGAGGCGAAAGCGCATCGGGCCAGGAGATCACGGCCATGATGGGCGAAGTCGATGTGCCGGCCACGACCCTCGCCTGCGCTGGTTGTCATGGCAATCGTGGCGAAGGAAGAACTGAAGGCGGCGTGACCGCCGGCAATATGAGCTGGGGTTTTCTGACGAAGCCTTATGGCCACGCGGACGAAGGCGGACGCAAGCACCCGTCGTTTTCCGAAGCGTCGTTTATTCGTTCGCTGACCACCGGCGTCGATCCGGCGGGGAACAAACTCGCAGTCGCCATGCCGACGTATCGCATGCCTCAGGAGGACATGGCGAACCTAATTGCCTATCTGAAGCGGATTGAAGCCGACACGGATCCCGGTCTGACTGACAACACGATCGTACTCGGCACCGTGCTCCCTGATAAGACGTCGCTGCATGGCCTGGCCCAATCGATGGGCGACGTAATGCAGGCGTACTTCGCCGAGGTCAACAGTCGTGGTGGCATTTACAATCGCAAGATCGAGCTGCGTGTCATGTATGGCGACGCGAAAGCGACGGTGGCAAATACGAAACGATTGATCGACGACGATCAGGTCTTTGCAATGGTCAGTGGCCTCACGGCCGGCGCCGAAGAAGGCGTGGCGGCGTTGACCCAGGAGAAGGAAGTTCCTTTCGTTGGACCATCCGCGCTCCTGCCGCAACGCGGCTTGCCGCTCAATCGCTATATCTTTTACCTGCTGCCGGGACTGAAGGAACAGGCTCGCGCGTTGGCGCTCTTTGCAGCGAAGAAGACGGATCCATCCAAGTTGCACGCAGCGATCATCGCGCCCGATCTGGAATTCAATCGCAGTATCGCCGTGGCCGTCGAAGACCAGGCGAAGAAGAGTCGTTGGAGTGTGGTCACGACGAATTACTTCGGGCGCGATCAGTTTTCGGCGGCACAGTCCGTTGCCGAGTTGAAGCAAAAGGGAATCGACACGGTTTTTCTGCTGGGCGCCGGGATCGAAACAGCAGCATTGTTGAAAGCTGCCGAGGCGGCGGATTGGACACCTTCGTTTTACATGCTCGGAACGCTCGTCGGAAGAAACGTCGCCGATTCATTCAGCACGAAGTTAAAGGACAAAGTGTTCCTTGCTTTCCCGACTGTTCCGGCCGATGTCTCGGCAACCGGCGCCGCCGAATACACCGCGCTGCTGCAAAGAAACAAACTCGACTCGACGCATGCGGCCGCTCAGGCCTCGGCGATCGCTGCCGCCCGAATCCTGGTGCATGCGTTGGAGCTCTGCGGCAAAGACCTGAGTCGCGAACGCCTTGTCACGGCTCTCGAAGGACTCTACGAATATGACACGGGCCTGATGCCGAAGATCACGTTCGGCCCCAATCGTCGCATCGGAGCGCTCGGCGCGTACGTGGTCACGATCGATCCAGAGAAGAAGTTGTTCCCCGCCAGTGTGGAATGGGTCGCGGTTGAATGATATTTTTTATCCGTGTTCTCGTTTCGCGTTACGACTTACAACATTCACAAGTGCCAGGGGCTGGATCGCCGCGTGCGCCCGAAACGCATTGCGGAAGTACTGAAGCAGATCGACGCCGACGTCGTCGCCTTACAGGAAGTAGTCGGCATGGACGAGGCGGCGCGCGAGCACAACCAGGTGCACGCGATTGCCGAAGAGCTCGGTTTCGATTTTCGTATCGGCGAGAATCGGAAATTGCGAGGCGGGGCTTACGGCAACGCGGTACTCAGCAGGTTCCCGATTGTTTCCGATCGCAACCACGATCTGACGTGCCGTCGTTACGAACCACGCGGCTGTCTTGAAGTCACAGTCCAACCGGATCACTCAGAAACCGCGCTGCAACTCTTCAACGTGCATCTCGGAACGGGTTTTTTCGAACGGCGGTATCAGGCGCACCGCTTGTTTGAAGTGATCGGCGGCAAGTCGGTGCTTTCGTCTCCACGACTCTTGCTCGGCGATTTCAACGAGTGGACCAGAGGACTCACGACAAAGCTTCTCAGCTACCATCTGAACAGCGCTGAACCGGAGCAACGTGTGGGACGAGCCCGCACCTATCCCGGCGTCTTCCCGCTGCTGCATCTCGATCATATCTACTACAACTCGCACCTGAAACTCGAGAGCATCTCGGTGCATCGCAGCCGGTTGGCGCTCGCCGCGTCAGACCATCTGCCGATCGTTGCTGAATTTACGGTTGGTCAGTAAGGGGCGACCTCGGTTGGCGTTCGCGCACGACTTCAACGCAACAATGCGCGCGTGCGGCAACAGCGGCCGAAACACTTCCCAACACCCATCGCTCCAGACGAGAGTTGAATCCGGTAGCGCCGGTGAAGATGCAGTCGGCGCCAAACTCTTCCGCGTGTTTCACCAGCACGCTTTTCGGATCTCCGGTCTCGACGACCGACGAAACCGTTATCTTCCCGTTATTCAAAGCGTCGCGAAGTTCTTTTGCTGCTTCGAGCGCGATCTGTTCCGACTGCGTTCGTTCATCCGTCCTGACTTCCTCGACAAAGTCTCTCACCGGTGGAATCAAAAGCCAGATCGGACTACCCTTCAGCGCATCGTCGGCAACAACGATGCGAAGCTCGCTACCGGCCGTCCAGTTACGTCGTCCGGCAGCTCTCACTGCCGCGCGAGACCCGGGCGAACCGTCCACGCCGATCACGATGCGCTCGCCGGAGGCGCCAGTTCCGGTAAACGCTCGACCCACGTGCACCGACGTTGACGCTTCCGTCAATACTTTCTGCGACACGCTGCCGAGCACGAACCTGCTCAACGCAGTGTGTCCCTGCGATCCGACGACGATCAGATCCGCCTGCCACTCTTCCGCGCTGTTCAGCAACTCAAACGCTGGCGAGCCGTTGTGCGCTTCTGGCGTAACGCGCCATTCAGGAAAGAGCTGCTGCACTCGTTTCGCGCCACGCTCGGCGGTTTCATGCGCCTGTTGCATGACAGCTTCAGCGTGCTGGCGCGATTCTTTTAACCCGGGAACATAACGAGGAAGCGATTCACCCGCGGCGTCCATCGCCGGCGGCAGCCACACTTCGCCAACCGACATCACCAGCGCCTCGACTCCAACGCCTGGCAAACCGGCGCGGCGCAGTCCGTCGATAGCGATGTCGGCGGGTTCTGATCCGTCGTAAGCGATGAAGATCTTCATCGTTGTTTCACCCCTTCTTTGGTGACGGGCGCGCGAACATGGGCGTCTGCTCGTGAGTCCGAAGCCGCTGGCTCATGGTCCAATGCTTTTGGACCCGGTTGCTCGCTCCACAACTTGATACCTCTATATACAAGCGCGAACGCACCCCATGCCAGAAAAAAGACTAGCGGATATGACAGCCCGCGTGGGAAAAACCACCCAATGACAGCCAAACCTAACAACAGCAAACCAACCAGGACCATCAACCGCCCTTCGACGGGTTCGAGCACGCGGCGATTTGTGAACGCAGCGCCGACCGCGTTGCCGATGCGTAACGCGCCGGCGGCGGCACGTCCTCCGGTTCCACCTCCGCTCGTCATTGGCACGTGCCGTCCCACCTGATGTTTCGGCGCTCTCACTTTGCGTCGCGCGTCGAGGACGATCTCGGTCGAGTTCTCGAGATCGCGAAGGTAGGTCTCTTCCATCTCTCTTGCGAACGGCACGTCTTCCACTACGACATCGAGTTCCAGATTGCCATACCAACTCGCCAGGTTCAGATTTGTCGATCCGACGCGCGCCCACGTGCCATCCGCGACTGCCGTCTTTGCGTGAAGCATCGTTCCGTTCCATTCGAAGATACGCACGCCCGCGTCGAGCAGAGGACGATAACCGGCGCGCGACAAGTGTTTGATGATGGGAATGTCGGAAGCGCTCGGCACCAGCAGACGAACGTCAACGCCGTCCTGCGCCGCCGCGCGCAACGCTTGCACGTAAAGGGTCGTGCCGGCGTAGTAAGCGTCTGTTAACCAGAGTCGCTCGCGTGCGAGTGTCGCGACTAGTTGGTCCACGCGGAGCATAACGGCGCTTGCGGGTTCGCTGGGTACGACGCGCAGTGCGATTTCGCCTGTTTGCGCTCGCGGATGGTGTTGCGCAATTTCATCTGCCGGAAGCGGTTCACCGATAATGTCCCAAACGCGCGCAAACGCCTGCTCGATGTTTGCCACCGATGGACCACGCACCTCGATGCCGGTGTCGCGCCATGGCTCGATGTTCTTGTCCGGGTCGCCGACCCACATGCGGCCCACGCACAAACCAGTGACGAAGCCGATCTCGCCGTCGACCGAGATGGTCTTGCGGTGATCGCGGCTCAACCAGCCGAAGGGCGAATCGAGTTGCGGAGGATTGTAGCAACGCACCTCGACGCCGCCGGCGCGAAGATGTTTCCAGAAGCGGCTGGAAGTTTTGCCGACTCCGCCGAGCCAGTCGTACAGCACGCGCACGCGGACGCCTTCTCGGGCCTTGGCGATCAGCGCGTCTGCGAACGTCCAACCGATGTCGTCTTCGTGAATGATGTAGCATTCGAAGTGGATGTAACGCTGGGCTCGCTCGATCGCGTCGAGCCATGCCGGGTAGTTCTCTTTGGCATCGATGAGGAGCCGTACGTTGTTGCCGGTAACGAGCGGCGCGCCCGCTGCGCGTGAGAAAGCCTGGTCGGCGAGGTGGCGCATCGACAGGAAGGCGTGTGTCTCACGCTCGTGACGTTTGGCGGCGGTGCTCATTATGCGGTTGTAGTTTATCATCCCTATTCCCCTGTACGTCTCTCGTGGCGCTACTCCGTAATGAAAGGAGAAGGAGGAAAACACACAATGAAAGTACATTGGAGAAAGGACGCTGACGCCGCACTTGCCGAAGCGAAAGAACAGAAGAAGCCCGTGCTGATCGACTTCAGCGCGGCGCCCGCCTGAGGAGCCTGTGCTCGGCTGGAAGCCGAGTCGTACAACGACGATCAAATCGCCTCATTCATCGACGAAAACTTTGTGCCGCTTTCGGCGCACATCAAAGAGCGCCCGGTCTATTTCCATCGTTTCGACGCGTTGTGGACGCCGACTGTGAGCATTCTCGACTCCAATGGAGATGAGCAGTTTCGCATTGAAGGTTACCTGCCGAAAGACGAGTTCCGCGCGCAGTTGGAGCTCGCCCTGGCGCGCATCTCGTTCATGAGCAAAAATTTCGCGGACGCTGAGCAGCGATACGCGTCCGTGCTCGATCATTATCCTGACTCGCAAGCGGCGCCTGAAGCGCTTTACTGGAAAGGCGTCAGCCACTACAAGGCGACCAACGATCACACAATCCTCGGCGAGTTGCCCGGCATGTTCAGAGACAAGTACCCGGACAGCATCTGGGCACTCAAGACTCTCGCGTGGAGCTGAGATCCGTGTTTCCGCCGACGCGCGGAACACGGGTTTTTAAGACCCTCGCGAAGAGCGAGTAGATGCGTTCCGACTCTTTCGCCAGCAATGGGGCGAAGGTCGCGAGTATCAGGACGTATAGAGCGGCGAAGGGTTGAATCAAGGCCGCCATGCCGCCCGCCTGCGCGAGCTTTGCGACGATGATCGAAAACTCGCCGCGGCCGAGCAGCGTCAGGCCCACGTTGAATGACGTAGCGCCCGAATGTCCGGCAGCTCGTGCCGCCAACTGTCCCGCAACAAGCACACCGACCAGCGACAACGCCGCAGCCCCGATCGCCAACCACACCGCGCCACCCAGCCCAAACGGATCAACCGTCAGTCCAAAACCAAAAAAGAAGATCGCCCCGAAGAAATCACGAAACGGAATGACAAGTCTCTCCAAGCGCGCACTATGTTCCGTCTCGCCAAGAATCAGTCCCAACAAGAGCGCGCCGATCGCTTCCGCAACGTGAATCGTCTCGCCGAGTCCGGCAAAAATAAACAGGGTCGCGAAGATTACAACGACGAAGACTTCATTCGACGAGATGCGCAACAGCCTGTTCAGCAACGGTGTCGCCCACCGCCCCAGCACGATCAGCCCAACGATGAACCCCAGCGCCAGTCCCGCCGACGACATGACCTCGCCGAAAGACGTCGCGCCACTCAACACGATGCCCGACAGCAACGACAAGTAAACCGCGAGAAACACATCCTCATACATCGTCACTCCGAGAATGAGCTCTGTTTCGGGGTTCGCTGTTCGCCGGTAGTCAAACAGGATCTTCGCGACAATCGCGCTGGACGAGATCGTAGTGATACCGGCAACGATCAGCATCTCAGTCGGCGAGAACCCGATGAAGTAACCGTAAGCGATGCCCAGCATGAAGTTGAGCGAGATGTAGATCGTGCCGCCGATGAAGATCGACTTTCCCGCCTTGATCAAACGACTGACGCTCGATTCTAAACCAAGATAGAAAAGTAAGAACAAAATGCCGACGCGACCCATGAATTCAATCAACGGCGCGCTGCTGATGAAACGAAAGTCGAACACGCCGATGTGCGGCGCGTGCGGTCCTACTGCCATTCCGATCAGGATCAGAAAAGGCACATTTGACAACCGAAGTTTGGCAGCCAGCGAAACGGCGACGCCGATGAGCGCTAACGCGAGGCCGAATTCGAGAATCACATGGTCCATCACGAACCCGCCTTCCCGCTCACCAGCAGTTGCTTCAGGGCGGCGATGGTCCGTCGATCACCGGCGAGAATGAGCGTCGCGCCCTCGTGTAGCACAGTATCGGCTTCGGGGTTGATGCGTTTGACTCGGTCGGGTTCGATTATTGAAACGATCGAGGCGCCGGTTACGGTCCTGATTTGCAGATCGCGAATCGTTTGGCCGATGCACGCGGAGCGTGGTTCGATCGTGTACCACTCGAGCAGCAGGTCGTCGAGCACGATCTCCGCGGAGGGCAGCGCTTTGGGAACGTACGTGAGCCCGCCGATGATGCCAGCGATCTGGCGCGCTTCGCTGTCGGCGAGTGTGACGACTGAGGCGACGCGGTCCGGATTCTTGCGCGTGAAGTGATACAGCTCACGAATGCCGTCGTCGTGGATCACGATCACGAGGCGATCGCCGTTCGCAGTTTCGAATTGGAATTTGCGCCCAACGCCGGGCAGGGCTGTTTCTCGAATAGTTGACATTTATAGACCTCCGCGAGAGCAGAAAAATCTTCTGCGGTTGTTTGTTTCTCGTTATTTGGGTTGAGAGACGACTAGAACGGGAAAGGCGGAGCACGTCCCGCGGGACGCTTAACGGAAAGAACGGAAACAAAGTTGGTTGATTCGCAGTCTAATAAAGCGGTTAACTCTGGCGCGGCGTATCGATTAGCAGACGCAGCGGGACCAGCCAAATCCGGCACCTGCCGCTTGCTGCGTTTCTGATTTTGCGCCGGAACGTCGAGTGGGCCGTACTGCGAAGCGCAAATCTCACTGGCGGCTGAAAGATGTGGCGTCTCGGTTTTAGCGAGCGCCGAGACAGGAAACGGCGTCAGACGTAGTCCTTCGCCGATTGAAAAGCACAACGCGCCGAGGATGACGGCCGACAAGACGGACGACATCACAGGAGAACGCATGACGCGCGAGAAATTTCTCATTGAAAGTCACTATAACAGACCAAATCCCCATCCGCTAAATACACGTTTCGAAACTCGCGGCCGGATTTCGCGTTATTATTACGCCATGATCCACTCACGCACACCGTTAGTCGCGTTGCTCCTCGGCATCGTTCTTCTTTCGGGAGGTTACGCACGCGCTCAACAACAGAAGGAAGCTGCGGAAACAGAAGAGGTCAAGGCCTTACGTGAAAAGGCTTACAAACTGCTCGACCTCGTAGCCTCGCAGCTCAACACTCTGCAATCGTCAGAAAACCGCGCGCGCATGGGGTCGAACCTCGTCGACTCGCTCTGGAAGCACGACGAAGAACGAGCGCGTTCCTTGTTGCGCATGGTCCAGGAGGACGTCAAAGCCGAACTGCAAAAGCGCGAGCGTGCCCCTAACGAGGGCAACCGATTCGACGTGTTTCTAAAACTGCGACGCGACACTGTGGATCGGCTCGCGAAGCATGACGGCGAAGCGGCGCTCGAATTTCTTAGAGTCACGAAGCCTGTCTTCGAAGGTCGCCACCAGCCTTACGAGTTTCTCGACCAGGAACAGGCGATGGAATTGCGATTAGCCCGTCAGATCGCCAGTAACAATCCGGACGCGGCCCTCAAGCTCGCCCGCCAGGCGCTCGAAGTCAGCTATTCAACCGACGTTCTTAAACTACTGGCTAAGCTGAACCGCACGCATAAAACGCATGGCCAGCTCCTCTTCAAGGACATCGTCGAAAAACTGGCCGACGGCAATCTCGAGGATTGGAACACAAGAAACATGGCGCAAACGCTGGTCCAGGGTTTCGCGCCTCCCACGACTGATGAATCGATGTATCGAGAGCTGATCGCGATCATGGTCAAGAAGGGACTCGATCATGGATGCGGCGAGAAGCCTTCACCGGAGGAGAACCAGGGAACGGAATTTTGCCGCTGGCTGGCCACTACCATCGCCGCCGCGGAGCAATACGATTCGCGTGCTGCCAAAATGAAGCAGTGGGTTAGTGACGGTTACGAGTCGTACAGGTTCCCTTTCCTTTTTGATGAAATGGAAGAGCTGTTGAACGAACGCGCGTACGACGAGGTTGAGGCCCTCGCGTCGAAGCACCCGGAGTTACAAGAGGGGATTTACTTACGCGCAATTCAATACTCGGTGATCAACGGAGACACAGCTCGAGCACGAAAACTGATCGACGGTTTCCCGGGTGGACCGGAAAGACGACAAGAGCTCCTCGCGGGGCTCGAGGAGATTGAGAAAAGTTCCACAGTAACCGAGGAGAAGCTGGCTCAGATCAAGGAGAGAGTGGAAGAGTTACCCGATATTCGATCACGTGCCTCGTTCCTGCTGGTTAACGCCAACGTGCTGGGCCAAACGGATCGAAACGTCGCCATGAAGTTGCTGAATCAGGCATCCGACATGATCGAAGCAATGCCGCCGGGCAAAGAGCAGACTTTAGGGCGGATGGATTTGGCGATGATGTATGCTTCGGAAAAGAGTGACCGCGGTTTTGCGATTATGGAGTCGCTGCTTCCGAAACTGAACGAGCTCATCGACGTCTCAGTGAAACTGGACGGCTACGACACAAACTATCTTCGAGACGGCGAGTGGAACATGTCTGCCAGCGGCGCGACCGGCGAAATCCTGACGCGGTTGTCGGCCCAGGCAGGTCGTTTTGCATGGTGTGATTTCGATCGGGCCGTTAACTTAGCTTCGCAGTTCGAGCGGCCGGAGATTCGTCTGATGGCCCATTTGAAACTGGCCCAGTCGATTCTCGCTGGACCACCGAAACGGATTGGCGAGTTTTACGAATGAACCGGATCTTGCTCGCGAGCGCAACTCTCATCCTGTGCGTGACGGCTGGACCAGGCTGGCATCAGGCGCAGGCAAAGGAATTGTGGCAACGTGTGTACACGGGTGCTGACTCCATAATCGAGCTCAACACGGCCACGGCGAGATTTGAACCCGGCGACATTCTGCGAGCCGAATACCGCACAATCCTTACGAATCCCGAGAGCATCGCCGGCGATCGCGGACCGAAATACAAGACGCGTCTCGAAAAGATCGACTTCCGGCTGACCGACGGCCGTTATCGGTTCGTTGAAATCAGCCTGCTGGATTCGAACGGCAAATCAATCCAGACGAAGACCACGGATGCAGCCGAGGACTGGCGAGTCGTCAAACCGGGCGGCATTACCGAGCGACTCTTCAATGCCGCGTGTTTTTTGAGTCCGCTGGGTGATTGGAAAGTCATCGCGTATCGATTCGCGGAGGGAGATCCGAAAGATACGAAGATCACGCGGCAGCTCGATAAACTCGCCGGCGCCGGTGTGCACCTTGATATCAAGCGCGCGCAAGTGGCGAACGAAGTTTGTAGCTCTCCATCTTTTCAAGACAAGGATTCGACGCACGACGAGGCGTTGCGTAATCTCGGCATCGACTGGAAACACATCGGGATCAAACCGGAGGATGCGCGCACGATCAATGTGAAGTGCGACGGCAGCGGCTGGGAGCCACCCCGAAGTCTCCTGGTAAAAGACAACAACAAGGAAGAGATGCTGATGCTGTGGGAGGGAGTGTTCCTCGTCTTGAAGAGAACGCCCGGGGGTGAATTTCGATGGCGGTCGAGGTCGGGCTCGAACACTCTCAAGCGCCGTCCCTGATTTGTCTCACCTTCGCAACGCGCGCGATCGATCGGACGAGAGTCGCGCATCGAAAGACCAAAGCCCGCCACCGACGATCAACAAAAAAATCGATCCAAGCAACATCGCGAGGTCCGTCCGCGCTTCGTGGAACATGCCCCAGAAACCGTAGTAGGGAAGCGTACGCAGACTGAACCCCCAGAATCCGTGGCCCAGCAGGATCGGGATCTTCGTCGATACAATCGCAACCAGCATGTCGACGACCAGCGGAATCGCGGCGAGTCGTGTCAGCAGTCCAAACAGAATCAACGTGCCGCACACGATCTCGACGACGGCTACAAATGGTCCCATCACGTCCGCGTAAGGAATTCCGATTCGTGCAAACCTGCCCGCGCCGTTTTCAGCGGCATACAGAAACTTCTGAATTCCTTCCGAAAGAAACACCCATCCCACCACGATTCGAATCAGAATCACCGAACGCGGCGCATTGGTGTCGATTAGCTGTCTGAAACTCACGATCGTTCCTCCGAGCTGCCAGGCGGCTTC
>DASTOZ010000024.1:0-12314 GCA_035762365.1 Pyrinomonadaceae bacterium
GCCAGTTCGCAGCCATCTGTGAAGGCGAAACAAAGTAGAGCGCCGTGCCGATGAAGAACAACAGCACGAGTATTTTGACGAGCACCATGCCCGCGTTGAAGTTTGCCGACTCTTTGATTCCCCAGACGAGGATGATCGTGATCAGCGCTACGATCGACGCCGCGAGGAGGTTGAAGATGATGGGAATGCCGCCGATCACCGGTGCGCTGCCGAACAACTGCGCATACTCGGCGGGGTTTTCGCCTCGCAGGACCATTGCCGAGTGGTAGTCCGCGGCGAGCCAGTGTGGGAAGTGAATACCGAGATTGATCAGCAGCTTGTGAAAGTATTCGGCCCAACTGATCGCGACGGCGACGTTGCCGATCGCATATTCGATGATCAAGTCCCAGCCGATGATCCATGCGATCAGCTCGCCCATCGTCGCGTAGGAGTAGGTGTACGCGGAACCGGAGATCGGGACCATCGACGCGAGTTCGGCGTAACACAGTGCCGTGAAACCACAGACCACGGCGGTGATGACAAATGAGAGCATCAGCGACGGTCCGGCGCCTGGACGCCCGGCGGTGGCATCGCCCGCGGCGGCAGAACCGACGGTCGCGAAGATGCCCGCGCCGATGATCGCGCCGATACCGATGAGCGTCACATTGAAAGCTCCGAGAGTGCGTTTTAGTGCGAATCCAGGGCCGCCTGCGGTTGACAGAATGTCGTCAAGGTTCTTGGTACGAAAGAGTCCTCGAAGCAATGTGTTGCCTCCGTGGAAGGGGTTTAGATTTCACTTACTTGGTGTTACGACTGTGGCGTGCGGAGTTTGGCATTTGTTTCGATCCGCGGTCAACCCTTGAAACTTGCAACCACCTGATCTAGTTTGTCCTTGAAGTCCAAATGTATCCGTTCAGAAACATCCTGTTTCCGACTGATTTTTCCGCGCACGCGCATGCGGCGCTGAAGTATGCCGCCGCATTTGCCCGCGAGGGGCACGGTCGTGTCGTGCTGCTGAATGTGCAGGACGCGAAAGTTCCGGCGAATTTGATGACGTTGCCGGAACGCATATTCGAAGACCAGGACAACAACTGGCTCCTGCAACTGCGAGCACAAGCGAAAGAATTGCTTGTCGATCCTTTGCTGCGAGGCGTCGAAGCGGAACCAGTCTTTCTCGAAGGCGATACGGCCAAGCAGATCGCGCAAGCCGCAGTCGACTACGAAATCGATCTGATCACGGTCGCCACGCGCGATCGCAGCCGTCTGTCGCGCGCGTTCGGTGGCTCGATTGCCGAAGAGATCGTTGCGGAGTCACCGTGCCCGGTTCTTACGATCCGGCCGCCGCAACACGACTTCGTCGAACACCGCGGCGGCCAAACGCAGATCCGCATGAATCGCGTGTTGCTGGCGACAAACTTCCGCCCGTCTTCCGCCGCCGCCACGCAGATCGCGACCGGCATCGCCAGCCAACTCGGCGCGGAACTTCATGCCGTCTACGTGATCGGCGACTATTTAGAACAGATTTCGGTTATGTTCCCCGAAGGCGGACTCGCGGCACTAACCCGATTGCGCAGTCACGTGCAGGAACGCATGGCTTATCTTTCGCGCAGCGGTGGACCAGCAGCCGAGACGCACATCGTCGAGGGCCGTCCGTACCAGGAGATCGTGAGGCTCGCCGCGAACATCGAAGCAGACCTGATCGTGTTGGGAACGGCTGTTCACGGTTCGCTGTTCGGCAACAATCAGGTGTTGGGATCTGAGATTGAACGTGTGATAAGAAACGCGCCGTGTCCGGTGCTTTGTGTTCCGGCGGCGAGAGTTGTAACGCCTTTGCCTGCTTTCGTCACGCAGGCTGTACCACAAACGTAAACCACGAACCATGAAGACAATCATACTCTTTGCTGCGGTAGCGTTCGCTGCCTGCAACTCTGTTCACAGCAACGCCAACGTCGTCGCCAACAAGACGACGCCAACGCCGGCGCGAGCGGCCCAACAAAACGAAGTTCCCCGCATTACAACTACGGAACTTGAAGCCTTGATGAAGCAAGGCAAGGTCGTCGTCGTCGACGTGCGAACGCAGGACATGTACGACAAGGGCCATATTCGCGGTGCGAAGTTGATACCCGTTAACCAGATCGGCGAGCGTGGGAAGGAGCTTCCACGCGACAAGAAAATCGTCACCTACTGTTCTTGACCCAGCGAACATACGTCCGCCGGTGCGGCGGGTGCACTCAAAACTCAGGGTTTCGAAGACGTAGCAGCACTCCTTGGTGGTTTTCAAACGTGGGAGAAAGAAGGCCGTGCTGTTGATAAGAAGAGGTGAAAGCAGGGGGTAGGTCTTTGGTTTTGGGTCTTGGGTCTTTGGTCTTGGGTTCTTATCACTAGTTCGTGTTGTCCGTTGTTGTTTTAGGATTCCCACTGACCACTGACAAAGACCAAAGACCCAAGCCCCAAGACCAAAAATAAAAGACCAAAGACCAAAAACCAAAGACCCAAGTCCTAAGACCAAAGACCTATGTCAACCCCCGTTCAGTGGGCCAAGGTGATCGACCATACTCGCTGCATCGGCTGTCATGCCTGCACGACGGCTTGCAAATCTGAAAACCTCGTCCCCATTTCCGTTACGCGCACTTACGTGAAACACGTCGACGTCGGCGTGTTTCCGCAAGCGCGTCGCGCGCATCAGGTCACGCGTTGCAATCAATGCGCGCACGCGCCGTGCGTCACTGCCTGTCCGACGGCCGCGATGTTCAAACGGCGCGACGGGATCGTAGATTTCGACAAGTCGATCTGCATCGGTTGCAAAGCGTGCATGGCGGCGTGTCCGTACGACGCGATCTTCATCAACCCGGAAGACCATTCAGCAGAGAAGTGCAACTTCTGCGCGCACCGGATCGACGTGGGACTCGAACCGGCGTGCGTCGTCGTTTGTCCGACGCAGGCGATCCTCGTCGGCGACATGAACGACGGCGATTCGTACGTTGCGCAGATCGTAAATCGTGAAGCTGTTGCGGTGCGACGGCCGGAGAAAGAGACGCTGCCGAAGCTGTTCTACAAGGGCGCGCACCAGGCGACGCTCGATCCTTTGGCGGCGCGACGGCCGGATGGCGGGTTGTTTATGTGGAGCGAGCAGCAGTCGGGAACGGATCTCGTCGTTTCCGGGAATCCGCAGTACAACAACTCATCGGCGGCGGCCTTGTTGTCGTACGACGTGGCGCATTCGATTCCGTGGGACTGGCGCGTAAGTCTTTACACGTGGACCAAGGGAATCGCGTCCGGAGTTTACCTGGTGGCGGCGTTGCTCGTTTTGATGGGGATGTTGGGCTACGAGAATCCGCTGTGGCTCTGGGTCGCGCCAGTTGTTTCGGGTGCGTTTCTCGCGTTCACCGGCGGGTTGTTGCTTTGGGACCTCGAGCATCCGGCGCGCTTTTATTTGATGTTCACGCGACCGCAGTGGCGCAGTTGGTTGGTGAAGGGCGCGTTCATCATCGCCGGGTACACGCTGGTGCTCGCGGCACACTTCGCTGCGAGTCTTGCCGGATCGGCGTCGTGGCAGTGGTGGTTAATGATCGCAGGGATTCCGTTGTCGACTGCGACGGCGGTTTATACGGCGTACTTATTCGCGCAAGCCAAGGCGCGCGATCTGTGGCAGAACCCGTTGTTGCCGCCACATCTGTTTTTCCAGGCCGTTTTGTTGGGCGCCGCGATATTGTTGCCCGTCGCAGAGTATGTTCACCGTTCCGCCAACAACGGCACGCTGCTCCTTTACATCGACTACACTTATTTCGACGTTCAACGATTGGCATGGATACTCGCCGTTTCCAGCCTCATTCATCTGCTGATGCTTTGGGGCGAGGTGTCGTTGACGCATCCGACAGCGCATGCGCGGTTGGCGATTTGGGAGATGGTGAAGGGACGTTATAAGGCTGAGTTCTGGATGGGCATACTGCTTTCATTCTTCGGTGGTCTATTTCCGTTGCTTGGCGTGCTGAATGTTTTCGATATGACATACAGTCTGGCAGGGTCGCCGCTGGCGCTGATCGGCATGATGCTGTTCGAACATGCATACGTGCAGGCCGGGCAGTCAGTGCCGCTGGCGTGAGGATCGTTATTATGAAGAAGATAGTTATACGCTACTGTCCGGTGTGACTCGCGAAGAGAGCAATCGCTTCCCGGGTGGCGGCGAAGTTGAAACAAGAAGACGGAGTGGAAGTCGAAACTGTCAGGGGCGGTCTTGGCGAGTTGAGCGTCTCGCTCAACGATCGAAAGGTCGTCGACACAAACCGGCTTTGGTACCCCACTCCGGGCAGCGTTTTGAAGAAGGTGCGTGCCGCGCTTGCCGAAGAAGGATGACCCACCGCTAGCACCTCCCTCGAATTCGACTCTTAAAGGTCGTCGCATTGTTTTTGTGCTGTTCAATCTGGAGCTCGGTGGCGCCGAGCGACAGGCGCTGATCCTCGCCAGACATCTATTCGAAAAGGAACAGGCCGCGGTTGAAGTTTGGGGCTTGAATAAGTCGGGCCCGGTTACGCAGATGTGCGATCAGATCGGTGTGCCGTGGCGCATCGTTCCGTTTCCGTTCAAGGGTGGACGCGTCGCGCGGTCGATCGCGCTCGCGCGAATCGCGTTGAGTTTGCGACGCGCGCGTCCGGATCTGCTTCTCCCTTACACGTTTGTTCCGAATGTGCTCTGCGGCCTTGTTTGGCGATGGGTCGGGGCACGGGCATGTGTGTGGAACCAGCGCGACGAAGGGCGGATGCCGTTTTTCGCGGACTGGGCGCGTGCAGCTGTGAAACGAACGCCGATCTTTATTTCGAATTCAGAAGTGGGTGCGGAGTTCTTACGAAATGATTTGGGAGTGGATTCGTCGCGGATCCGTGTTATCGAGAATGGGGTTTCGATGTCTCCGGCTTTGGAAGATCGTTCGGCGTGGCGGGCGCGACTCGGAATCGACGACGAGTGTTTCGTTGCGTGCATGGTTGCGAACCTGCACGACAACAAAGATCACCCGACGCTTTTGCGAGCATGGAAGCTTGTCGTCGATGCTTTTAATAATCAAACGCCGGTTTTGGTTTTGGCCGGGCGCTGTGATGGCGCGTACCAATCGCTTGCGTCGTTGTCGCGGGAGTTGAAACTCAACGGTCATGTTCGATTTGCAGGGCAGGTGATGGACGTGCCGGGATTATTGGGCGCCGTCGACCTTGGCGTGTTCAGTTCCGTCAACGAAGGTTGTCCAAACGGCGTTTTGGAAAGCATGTCGGCAGGATTGGCTGTCGCTGCAACAGACATCGATGCGATCAGATCGCTGGTTGGAGCGCGAAGTTCGGAGTTGCTGGCGCCGCCGAAAGATCACGAGGCGCTCGCCGGCGTGATAATGAAACTCGCGAAGGATTCCGGTTTGCGCGTTACTATCGGGGCCGAGAACAGGCAGAGAGTGGAAGACCGATACACGGCGGCGCGCACGTGCGAGCGCACCGTCGCCGTTCTGAAGGAGGTTTTGCAAACGTCGCACGCCCCATAATCCGAGTTCTGGAGGACGAGCGAATGTATCTGAAGCAACGTTTGTTTGCCGTGGCATTGATTCTTGGATTTGCCGGTCTCACTTACTACAACTGGCGCCAACTCTGGCAGCAGCAGGAATACTCGCTGAAACTGGCGGCATTCGGACCGGTGGGAATCGTTGGCGGCGTCTTTCTTCTGATCTTTCCGGAGATGACCGGAAAACCTACCACTTCGCGCGACAAGTTCATCGTGTTAGCGGTGTTCGCTTTGGGTATAGTGGCAGGATTGCTCAATTGGTTCTTGATGGATCCAGGGTTCTTTGGGATGTGAAGCGAAACAAGGGGGAGCTGAATGGAGTTTGTAAATGTACTGTGGCAGGAGCTGACAGCCGGGCTGAATAACTTCGGGCAGCTCGAGCGCGTGTTGTTACGCGTGATCGCGGCCACTTTACTCGGCGCGGTGGTAGGAATCGAACGCGAAAAGGCGGGTAAACCCGCCGGTTTGCGGACGCACATTCTCGTCAGTCTTGGCACTGCCATCGTCGTGCTCGCGTGCGCGGGAAGTCAGATGAGTATGGACGGTCTGTCGCGCGTGATTCAGGGGATCGTCACGGGCATCGGTTTCATCGGCGCGGGGTCGATTCTAAAGCTGGACCAGGAACGTCATATCCAGGGACTGACGACGGCGGCCGGGCTGTGGATGACGGCAGCGATCGGAATCGCGTGCGGCCTGGGTACGATTGGTCTCGCGTTGATCGCCACAGTGATGACGTTGATTGTGTTGCGCGTGTTGCAGGTGATCGAGGCGCGCGCTCTCGAGCGGGAAAAGAAGCACCGGACTTAACGGATCACGCTTGCTGCTACAGCGATGAGATAGTTTGCGCGTTGGACTGGCCGTTCGAGTTTTGTTGCGAGTAGCCGGGCCTGCATGTAGTCCTGTGACGCCAGCGATTGGACCTCACGAAAGTCGATCGAATCGAGCGTCGCCTCGTTACCTGTCGTCATCTCAACTCCGTTAATCACGGTGAAGTTTTTGACCCTGAGCAAGGGCAGCTTCGTCGTCGCTGAATCCACCGGTTCCTGGTCGATCTTCAAGCGATTGACTGTCGTCATCGCCGTACCCAGCGCTTCGAAAGCTCGGATCGAATCAAACTTCGCAAACTGTTCGGCGATCTGTAACTGCGCGAGCACTTTGTCCGGAATGTCTTCCGCCTTCGCGGTGGCGGTCAGGGCTTCATTGAGCAGTTCGACAGCTTGTGCCTGGTCCTTGTTGCGCGACAACACCTTCGCCGCCAATTGCACGAGGATCTTTGCGCGAAACACGGGGTTGCTGAATTGCAGCGAGAGTTTTCGTGCATCGTCGATGGTGTCTGTCGATCGCGCAAGCTGCTGCATCTTGATCAAATAGATGTCGTCCTGGGTTGACGTCCGCATTTTTTCGTCGTCGATCTTCTTCGCGATCGTGAGCGCGCGATCCGCGTCCAGACGCATGAGGCCGCTCGCTATGCTCAGGAACAATGCGTCGCGCACCTGTGGGTTCTTTTCTTTTTCTGCGCGTTCGATCTGTTCGTCGAGGGTGTAGCCGTTTCGGTTGGCGAGGGCGGATTGCTGTTGTTGCATGGATCGCAGGAGCTCGGCGCCCTGGATCTGTTTCGCGTTCAGACCGGAGGCGATGCGCGTCATCTGTCCGCGCAGTTCCGGCAGTCGTGCGGGTGCATAACGCGAGACGATCGGCAGCGCACGAAGCTCGAGCGTGGTGTAAAAACTCGCGCTCGACGGCGGCGCCGGATTGCCGTCGCCGCCGGGTTGTTTCCAGGCCGCATCGACGTAGTAGTTAGCAAGTAATTGGGCCTCGGCGAGGTTCCTGCTCGAATGAAGTTTGCCGTCCGATGTGAACATGTAGTTTGCGAGGATGATGAGTGCCGGATCGTAGACGAAGTTGTTGCGGCGCAGCGTGGCAATGGCGGCACGAAACAAGTCGTCGCTCAGGTGCGGGTTGTTTCGGCTCAAGCCAAACAAGAGTGAGCCGAAACCTTCGGGGATGTGATTGCCCGATAGCGCCAGGCGTCCGAGCACCACCGCCTTGTCCGGATCGGACGTTGCGAGTTGCGCGGCGATCTGCATGAACAGATCGAGACGCGAGTCGTCGGATTTTGACGTGCCGGCGGAATCGTCGGAAACGCTTTCAATCTCGAATCGTTTCAACCACTCGGCCGCTTGTTTGCTGTCGTGGGCGCCAAATCTGCGCAGCGTTTCTTTGAGCGCTGATGCTTGTCGACTGACGTAGTCCGCTCGCTTTTCTTTTGGAAGATTGTCGGGGAGGGGTTGCGAAACTGCCGAGAAAGCCCACTGAAACACCTCGCGCGCGAACGGTTCGTCAAAAGTCCACAACTCGTCGGCGATGCGCGCCTGAAGCCTGGCCGCGGCCAGTTTGTCGGGTTCGGTCTTCAGACTCCGCGCGAGCGATTTGAGAAGGTCGAGCGCGTCCTGCCGGTTGACGTCGAACTTCGGAGTCTGGCCCAGCGCCAGGCCCCATGTTAAAAACAACGCGGAAAGCAGCAGGAATATTGGCGTTTTTGTCCGTGTTTCCATCAGCGAAAAGAGGCGGTTATTATAAACGCGTACGGAGAAATCTATGTGTAGAAATATCAAGAATCTTTACAACTTCAAACCGCCCGCAACCGAGGCAGAGATTCGCGCGTCGTCGTTGCAGTTTGTGCGCAAGCTGAGTGGTTTCAATAAGCCATCGAAGGCGAATGAGGAGGCGTTCAATCGTGCGGTGGATCAGGTCGCCCAGGCCGCGCACGATCTGCTCGACTCGCTCGTGACGACCGCACCGCCGCGCGATCGCGAGATCGAGGCGGCGAAGGCGCGCGCGCGTTCGGCGGAAAGATTTCCCGCATCCGTTGCAACGTCGAGGTAGACCACACGAGCCTCAAGCAAACAGACAACACCACGTGGCCCGATCTCTTTGTCGTCAAAGACTTCCTCGAGCCACTCGTGTGCGAGAAGATCTTCAGCGAGATAAGCGCCATCGAAGGGCGCTCGTCCGTCGTTTACGGCAGCTCACAATCGGGTGTCGTCAACGAAAACACGCGCAAGTCGTTACGCCTCGCGCCGTCGAATGAAACTGTCGAGTTGATTGTGGCGCGCTTGCTGGCGTACATGAACGAGATCGCGCAACACTTCGCGGTAAGCCTCAACGAATGTGAAGACCCGCAGTTTCTCCGGTATGAGACGGGCGACTTCTTTGTGGCCCATCAGGACGGGAACACGGGAATGCTTCGTCTCGATACGGAAAGCCGGTTGGTCTCGACAGTGATATTTCTGAGTCGCGAAGTAGACTCGCCTGACGATTCACCGCATAGTCACAGCGGCGGTTCGCTGGTTTTTACAAACCCAGGCGTCATTGGTGATCGCGCCAAATTCCGCGTGCACGCCGATCCCGGGACGCTGATCGGGTTTCGTTCAGAGACGACTCACGAAGTGACGCCAGTGACGCATGGTGAGCGTTACTCGATCGTCAGTTGGTATCGCTGAACATAACCGGGCGCTTTGAGTCAATGCCATATGGGAACAAATCGACCACGTCTCGTGTCTTTAAGGGGAAACTTCGATGTTCGATACTCTCAACATCAAAGATGCGCGGCCGATCGCGTGGATGAAGCGAGGCATGATCGCGACGATCGTGGCCCTGCTCGTCATTGGCGCCGTCTCGAGTCATCGCGCTTACTTTCAGGTGCAGAGCCTCGAAGTCAAAGCGCCGCCGCAACTCACCGACGGATCGCTGGTCGAGATTGCAACGGTCTGTTCCGGCCGCAACGCCGTCGATATCGAAGGGAAATTGATTCAGGGCGAATACGCTGAAACGCTTTTCAACTATCGCGTCCCGGGCAATGAACTCGCCTTCTTCGATCCACGAGCCCAGCGTCTCAACTACGTCGCTGTACTCAACAGCGAAAGTCTGGTGAACTTCGAGCCCGGTCCGGCGCGTCTTCGCGTCATCGCCACCGGCCGTCCCGAATGGGGCCGCTTGCCACCGCCGACCGTGCGCGAGCTCGACGTCGCGATTCCATCAAGATAGACCATTGCGCCAGTGTGCGAATCCGTTCGATAATTCGCCCGATTTGAAAACCCGGGCTGTAGCGGAGGCGAGCGATGGCGAGAATCAACTGGGGTCGTCTCATTCTAGGCGGCCTGATCGCGGCGATCATCCTGTTCTTCACCGACGGTTTCATTCACGAGCGACTCGTGAGGACCGATTGGCATTCGGTCTACGCGGGTTTGAAAGCGGCTGAACCTGAGCCACACGGAGCGAGTATGGCCTACTTCGCGCTGTACGAACTCGGCCGCGGCCTGATCGCGCTCTTGTTCTATGCGACGATGCGCACGCACTTCGGCGCTGGTCCAAAGACCGCTGTACTCGCCGCGATCGCAACCTGGATCGCGTTCTCGGTCGCCGGCCCGGCGCAGTTCATTCCGCTCGGCTTCTTTTCGGATGCGCTTTGGCTGAAGGTGGGCGCACTGCACCTCGTGACGACCATTATCGCCACCATCGCCGGCGCTGCTATCTACAAAGACGCTGCGCAACCCGCCACTGCATAACCGAGGTCCACGATGTCACTTCGCAATGCGCTGAAGCCGATCGTTATCGGCGGCCTGGTAGCGGGCACCCTCGATATGACCGCGGCTTGTGTAACGGCGTGGCTGCGATCTGGAGTGACTCCGGTTCGCGTGGCGCAGTTCATTGCCAGCGGCGCGATCGGTCAGGCCGCGTTTAGCGGTGGCAGCATCACTGCGCTGCTTGGTCTTGCGTTGCACTACTTGATCGCGACCATCTGGACGATTGTCTTTTATCTCGCCAGCCGCCGGCTCGATTTCCTACTCAAATGGCCCATCCCGATGGGGCTGCTTTACGGCATCGTGGTTTACGTGATCATGAACTTTGTGGTCGTGCCTGCATCGAGAGTCACGCCGCCGCGCGTTGCTCCGCCACTCTCGGCGCGCGCGATACAGGCACTTATTCTCATGTTTTGCATAGGCTTGCCGATCGCACTGATCGTGCGCCGGTACTCGAAGCACAACTGATGCCCGATTGGTTCTATCGGACAATATCTCGCCCCGTTCTGTTTCGCCTTCCTGCGCCACGCGCGCGAGATTTCGCGCTCGGGTTCATGGGCGCTTTGTCGCGCCTGCCGCTTGGGCCATACCTCATCGACTTTCTCGGACACATGCGCGCCGATCCGCGGCTGCAGGAATCATTTGCGGACATAACGTTTCCGACCGCGGTCGGCATCGGGCCGTGGCTCGACACGCATGCGGTTGCGACACGCGCGCTCGCTCGGTTCGGCGTCGGATTCATCGAGGTAGGTCCAGTGACGTTGGACCGCAACGTCGCGGCGCGTCCGATCCGGCGTCTGGAGGATCAGGAAGCCTTTTGGATCGACGACGAGCCGGACAGTATTTCGCTCGTCGATGCCAAACGACGATTGCACAACGTGTCCGCGGTTGACGTCCCCGTCATTGCGCGACTGAAGTGCGACGGGGACAAGTCGCGGCCGGAAATGGACGAGGAATCGCGGCTCTTGATTCGCGAGCTTGCACCTGACGCTCGTCTTCTTGCGCTCGAACTTCCGAATCGTGATTGGACGATGGAAGCATGGTCTTCTTACCTCCACGAAGTTGTTGCGGAAGCGAGGAGCGTAGACCGGCCGTTACTCCTGGTGATCGCTGCGGATCATGAACGCCCGTCGCCGTTGGTCGACGTTGCACTTCAAGCGGGATTCGCGGGCGTGGTCGTCGACGGCAGAATGGACGCTACCCCTGACGGATGTCTAATTGGTTTGCCGGTTCGAGAGCTGGCGTTGCGGCAAGTCGCGCAGTTGCGAGAACGTTACGCCCGCGAAGTTTTGATCGTCGCCTCGGGAGGCGTTCACGAACCGGAACACGCGCTCGAGTTGCGCGCGGCGGGCGCTGACTTGGTTGAGGTTGATACTGGACTTGTCTACACCGGACCCGGTCTCACGAAACGAATCAACGATTGTTTCCTCTACGAAACTTTACGCGATGCACCCGCAGCTCCACCCGAACGCGTTCCGGAGCTGACTTGGTTCTGGACGACGCTGATGGGCACTGGGATGCTGATTGGCGGACTGCTTGCTTTCGCAATCGCGGCCACTCGAGTCGTGTTGCCTTACGACGAATCGTTCCTCGGCATGGCGCGCGACGCTTTGCCGTCGATCAATCCTCGTCTGCTCGACTTCATGGCCCACGATCGCCTCAGCCTGGCGGGCGTGATGATCGCCATCGGTGTGGTCTATGTCGTGCTGTCGGTGTTTGGAGTTCGACGAGGTTTGCACTGGGCCAGACAAACCATATTTATCTCCGCGTTCACTGGGTTTTTGACGTTCTTTCTTTTTCTCGGCTTCGGCTATCTCGATCCGTTTCACGCGTTTGTTACTTTGGCGTTGCTTCAGTTGCTTCTGCTTGGCGTGCATTCACGGCTCGGAACGTACACGCCTTCGGCGCCCCCGGAGACGCGCAGCAATTTCGCATGGCGGCTCGGCCTTTGGGGACAGTTGCTGCTCGTCATTCATGGTTTTGGCTTGTTGGGTGCGGGCGCGGTGATTTCAGTGATCGGCATCACTCACGTGTTCGTACATGAAGACCTGGAGTTTATGCGAACGACGGCGGATGTGTTAGCGGCCGCCGACCCGCGACTGGTTCCGCTGGTCGCACACGATCGCGCTACGCTCGGCGGGATGTTACTTGCGGTGGGATGGGCTTTTCTTTTGCCGTCGTTGTGGGGCTTCCGGCGCGGTTCGGCGTGGTTGT